>CAYTLS010000436.1:0-3214 GCA_964438745.1 uncultured bacterium | reverse complement strand
TGGGATTATAATGGGCTTTTTTTGTAATTACATTAATCACGCCCCCTGTAGCTCCGGTTCCATATAACATTGAGGCGCCGCTTTTAATAGTTTCTATTTTTTCCACATCATTGATACCGATCAGGGACAATGATGCTGCCAGGTTCGTGGCGGTGGAAATACGATTGCCATCAACAAGCGTGACAATATTATTTTTGGAGAGTCCGCGAATGGCAATTGATTTTCCCCAAATACCATCAGAAGTCATTGATACGCCCGGTGTATTGGCAATGGCTTCAGCAGTGTTCAATGGTTGCTGTTGTTCGATCTGGTGATTGTTATAAGTCGTTATTGGCAAAGGGGAATTTGACAGTTTTTTCTCTGACCGGGTAATTGTTACCCGCACCGCTTCAAACTCAATCAGACTGGGTTTCAGCAGAACTGTAAGTTTTATATTTTTTTTTCTTGAAAAATTGAGTGGAATACGTTGGCTTTTATAGCCAATAAAAGAAACTTTTATGGTCGTTTTTTGCAATGAAATATTAGGAATGCTAAAATGGCCGCCAGCGTCGGAGAAAGTATATTTTTCCTCTTCACTCAGTTGAATATTTGCTCCCTCCAGGGGCGTATCATTATCGGCATTTAAGACAATACCGGAAACACTATATCCGAAGAGGGTTACAGACATTAATGTCAGGGTGATCACAATGCTTAGTACTTTCATTGATTTCTCCCTACTTTGCAAAAGCGGTTTTTACGGAAACCGCTGGCAATTGTCCAAGTTTACCGGTTAGTGCGCCAACTTCATCGGTAGTTCCTTCTACTATCAATGAAATTATGGATAGTTTTTCTTGCTGGCGGGGTACGCCCAATCTGCCGACAATCAGATTGGAATGGTAATGTAATATGGAATTTAGCTGTTCATGGGTGTTGGCAGGGTCTTTTACGATGATGGCAATAACGCCAATTCTTTTCTGCTGCTGGATCATTGTTTCCTCCTTTATGTCAGGCAATTGCCCTCCATCTTAGATATAATATTCAAGAATCGTGGAAATTTACCAAAAATCGTGATGAATAACAATAGATATATTGATCTGATTATATTTGCAAAAAATATATAAAGAAATGTATCTGTTTCGGATTGATTTTTGCATTGTCTGCTGTTGTTATAAAAATTATGGGAAAAATATGAATAAATTTTTAGCCTATTTTAAAAGATTAATCATTAAAACCGATTTTACAGTAAAAAATTTTAAAGGGCTGCGTGAACAAGTCTTTTTAATTACCTCATTATTCATCCTGATTCTGGGATTGGTATCATCACTTTATAATATATTTTTTAGTATCACTCAAAATTTTCCGGTTGAAGCGGTAATTTACGCCGCTGCCTTTTTGTTTTTATTGATCTCAGTATTTGGAAAAGGGGTCAACTTTTATCTTCGTGTTTTTCTGATTATGGCTTATTTTTTCTTAACCGGTGTAGTCATGATATCGATTCGCGGTTTACTGAGCTCCGGTCAGTTTTTTCTTTTCCTGATCCCTGTTATTGCCGCAATTTTTCAATTGAAGAAAACAATTGTTTTTACCCTGGTATTCAATCTAATAACATTAACCTTACTGAGAACATTGGTTGTTTTTAAGGTTCTTCAAAATCCTGATATTGTCAGATTTAATACACCGGAATGGATATTTTTTTCCCTGGGATTTGCCCTGGTAAATATTTCCGTAACCATATTTTTATATCATTTAATCAAGGTGCTGATCGTCAAATCCGACAAGAAAAGTGCGGAAGTTCAAACCCTTAATATTGAAATGGAGAAATTGAACAGGATCAACAAAAAATTTCAATCCATTATTGATGAGAATAAAGATTTTCAAAACAACCAGGTAAATACCAAAAGGCTCGATTCTGTGGCCCGGTTAACCAGCGGTATTGCTCATGAATTCAATAATTTTATCACGGTTATTATTGGCTATACAGATATATTATTATCAATCAGTAGTAATGATGAAATGTACAATAAATTATTGCGTAAAATTAAAATCTCCGGAAAATCAGCTGAAAATTTGGTCTCAAAATTATTGGCCTTTAGTAAAAATATGGTCATGAAAAACAGGATCGTTAATGTGAATGATATGCTGTTAAATCATCTTGATATCCTGAATAATAAAGTCAATGAAAAGGTAAAGATAGATTTGATCTTACCTGAAGAAAATTACTTAATAAAAATCGATCCGAAACAATTTGAAAACATGATTAGTGAATTAATTTCCAATGCTAACCACGCGTTGCCCAAAGGGGGGGGAGTCAAAATCAAAGTTGACAGGGAAATTATTAGTCCAGCCTATGCTAAAAAACGGGAACTTGAGCAGGATGGCGAATATGTTGTTTTGACTATTTCGGACAATGGAATCGGTATGGATACAGAGACTATGTCACATATATTTGAACCCTTCTTTTCCACCAAGGGCAGTGGTGAATCACTGGGCCTGGGCATGTCTGTTATTTATGGTATTGTTAAGCAAAGCGGGGGAGATGTTGAGGTAAAAAGCTCACCCGGCAAGGGCACAAAAATTAAACTTTATTTCCTCAGCAGACAGGAGAAACTAGCATTCAAAAAGAACGACCAAATTATACCGACCGACTTGAAAGGTGATGAGCGTATTCTCTTAGTAGAAGATGATAAACTTGTCCGGAGTGTGATTGTGGAAGTTTTAGCCAACTATGGTTACAAAATGGTTACTGCTGCGAACGGTGTTGAAGGCCTGGAAAATTTTAAAAAAATGGGCGATGACATAGATCTGATTATTGCTGACGTGGTAATGCCTAAAATGAGTGGAATTGATCTGGTCAATCAGATCAAAGATGATAAACCTGAGCTTAAATCTTTATACATGTCAGGGTATAGCGAACAAGTGAACAATCTCGATGATATGGGCGTCAATTATATAAAAAAGCCCTTTGATCCCCTGGACCTTGTAAAAATGATTCGCATAATTCTCGATACAAAACCGGTGGAAACCACCAAAACCAGATAGGCTACTCAGATATCTTCGTGAATGACTTTATCTGTTCTGCCTTTTTTCTGCGATAAGAATAATCCGGAAATAACAATGATAATACCAATAATCTCCTGTAACGACAACAGATCACCAAAAATGATAAAACTGAAAACAGCGGTAACAACCGGAATTAGATTAATAAAAACATTAGTCTTATTGACACCGATCGAAG
>CAYTLS010000435.1:0-3216 GCA_964438745.1 uncultured bacterium | reverse complement strand
ATGGCTGGTTTGAAACTTATCAGGGGCAAATGGTATGCACGCATTAGATTTGTAGAAAATGGCAAACAAAAAGAAAAGAAATATTCTTTAAAGACCAAACAGAGGGCCAAAGCAGAGAAACTGTTACCTAATATTGAGAAGCGCGAAAAATTATTTAAGGCTGGCATTATTTCACTTGACCAGATAGCCACAAATGAAACACCGAAAAACCAACCATTGGTTGATGAATTTATTGAGTATCAGCAAATAAAAAAACATGTATGCAAAAAGACTGTTAGTCTTTATAACCTTGCCTTGAATGCTTTATTAGAAATCTTTAAAGATAAAAATATACTTCGATTAAATGAAAACGATGACCTGTATTTTTATAAGTCTATGAAGTCAAAATATAAAAATATTAATACCCTGAACCTGAGACTTAGAACATGCCGTACCTTTTTTAATTGGTTAGTTAAAAAAAGAAAAATTAAGGAATTGCCTTTTGAAATAAAGCCGTTTCCCGTACCCAAAAAGAAACCTAAATATTTTTCAAACAGCGAAATGGAAACTATTTTGAACTATTTGAAAAAGAATAAATATGATGAGGTTTATGCCCGTGTTTATTTCCATTGGAAAACAGGATTGAGAATATCTGAATTTCATACGAGTTACATAGAAAAAAATATATTGAAAACCTATGCACCCAAAAAGGGCGGAATTGAACGAGAAATTCCAATTGACAAAGACACCACTTTTTATTTTTTATGGCTAAAAGACAATGGCAAATATACTGATGAAACAATTTCTAAGAAGTTTTTAGCATCAATCAGGGAACTTGGCTTATATAAAACCCAATCAGGAGGTAAACGTTCATTCCACAATCTGAGGGATAGTTTCGCGACAGCAACCTATTACAAAACACGAGACATTTACGAAGTATCAAAATTATTAGGCCACACAAGTATTAAAACTACTTTAATTTATACTGGATACAATAGATCATCATTGGATCAGGATTTTGGCAATCCAGACCAAAAGGAAACACAACCAGTAAAAAATAAAATCCAGCCTGACAGATCAGAATTAAAGAAATTTTATATTGAAAATTATGGTGCAAACTATGTTAATTAATTTCCTTTTCTCCTCTATGGGGCCCCAGGTAGGGGGCTGCGCACTTTTTATGAGGAGAAAATATACCAATTTTTACAGGTATTTACAGACCAAATTAACCACCGGACATAAAAAAAGACTTCATTTAAGAAGCCTTAATTTATTGTTTTTACAAGTAAGTACCCTGGAGAGGATTCGAACCTCTGACCGTCGGCTTAAGAGGCCGCTGCTCTACCAACTAAGCTACCAGGGCATTGAAAAAGCGGATAAATTTAATACACTGGCGGAAGAGTATCAACAATTTTCTGAAATAGACTTTTGCGGGTTGAACCAAAAACTTTTTGCATCGCCCGGGAACCTTTGCTAAATTACGGCGTTACAATATTCACAATGTTTACTAATAAACGAAGGAGTAAAAATGGCTGTAACTACCATGAAACTGAATGCAAAAAGCGAACAGGGATTTAGAACCGAAGTCAAAGGGTCTCAAACCATGATCATTGACCAACCCGCGCCTATGAGTAATAATGACGGGCCCAATCCGCTGGAATATTTTCTGGCCTCTTTACCCGGCTGCATTATTGCACTGGTCCGCATTATTGGCGCCCAAAAACGTCTCAATATTCGCGCTATCGAAGTAGATGTGGAAGGCGATATCGACAAAGATGTCTTAATGGGAAAATCACAGGACAACCGCGCTGGTTTCCTGGAAATTCGCTCCCATGTTAATATCGATGCTGACATGAGCGACGAAGAAAAGCGGGAACTGCTGGATGAAGTGGAAAGACGCTGCCCTGTGGCTGATGTCAAAGCTAACGGCACAACACTAAAAACCATCCTTAAATAGATCATAACTGAAAAGAAAATATATTGAGGCGGCAATTATAATTGTCGCCTTTTGTTTAAAACTTCCGAAGTATTAACAAGTGGACGAAGCTAAATATCAACTGATTTCCCACAAATTCTAATAAAGAATCTTCGGAAGTTTATGTTTGGTACTACCGAACGAGGTAAATCGGCTGATAAAAAAACCTTCCGAAGGTTTGGCAGGTGAAAAAAAACTATAAATTATCTGATTTATCGCAAATCCAAATAAGAAATTGTCGGAAGGTTCATTAGCATCATATAAGGCAAATCTTTTTTTCAAAACCAAATATTCACCGATAATACCTCTTAATGAAAAACTATAATTTGTTAAGAATCTCTATTCACAAAATTAACTAATTAAATCCTTGCTCTGTCAGAAAAATCCTTGTAATTTTCCGCGATTTTTGTAGCGATGAATTGCAGGAGGGAAAGAGAGAAGATCTCCTTCAGTCATCATAACACTTTAACCGGGAGAGATCGTGTCAAAACTATTTAAAAGAAGAATCGAAGCCATTGTATTTTTGGTAATCTTTTTGTCCTTTTTCGGCTTTTTATCCTATCAGATGGGGGTCAAGAATTTACTCTCAACGCTGATGAATACATCCCATGATCTGCTGTTAAATACCGTCTTTTATTTGCTGAGCATTATGGTGCTGGCCAGCGCTCTGGGCGATCTGATGATCGAATTTGGTGTGGTCCGCTTGTTTGAAAAACTGCTGGCGCCCCTGATGCGTCCAATTTATAATCTCCCCGGCGTTGCTTCTTTGGTGGGTTTGATGACGTTTTTCTCCGATAATCCGGCGATTATTTCTTTTGCCAAAGATGAACACTATAATTCCTACTTCCGCAAGCACGAACTTTTGTCTCTGACCAACTTTGGGACTTCCTTTGGTATGGGATTAATTGTAGTGACTTTTATGATCGGGCAGGATTTTTTTACCGCAGCCATAGTCGGTTTAGTGGGCGCTATTATTGGTTCCATAATCTCCACCCGGCTGATGCAATTATTTCTGAAAGGCAAATTGGATGACGAGGATTTTGATCCCTCCAAAGCCAATGAAGATGAGATTTCCCTGAAGCATGACAAAACATTATTCCTGCGGTTCATCGACTCCATTTTGGATGGCGGAAAAAAAGGTGTGGAGTTGGGCCTTGCAATCATTCCCGGTGTGCTGATCATTTCCACCATTGTGATGATCATTACCTATGGACCAAAAGATCCTTCCACCGGTTACCAGGGACTCGCTTATGAAGGTTATC
>CAYTLS010000434.1:0-3216 GCA_964438745.1 uncultured bacterium | reverse complement strand
ACCATTTCTATATAATTTGCTTGGTTAATAACAACATCAACGACAGGATCCATGATCATTATACGAAATTGCGGAATGACTAGTAAACTGGTTACAAGACAGAGAATCGCCAGGCAGATCATGGCGGCACGCATACCCAGGCCGGGTTTGTGCGCGATCTGCTCAATGACCTTTTCACCGTAAAACCCATAGCGCTGAAATTTCATAAAATATCCCAGCGTCAGGATACTACCGACAACTGCAACACCGGCGGTTGAAAAGAAACCGGCTTCAATCGCCGCAATAATAATAATTACTTTACTAAAAAATCCGTTAAAAGGCGGCAATCCTGAAACCGATAAAGTTCCGATCATGGAGGTGCCTGTGGTCACCGGCAGAACTTTTCCCAGCCTGCCCATTTTGTTCAGATCCCGGGTGCCGAGACACATTTCCACGGAACCGGCATTAAGGAATAATAACCCCTTGAAAATCGCGTGATTGAGTACGTGAAAGAGGGCGCCAAAAATAGCCATTCTCGTACCAATTCCCAGCGCGATCAGAATAAAGCCGATTTGACTGATCGACGAATAAGCCAGTAATCGTTTCATGTCCCACTGGCTAATGGCCAGCAAAGAGGCCGCGATAATCGAGAGGGTTCCCAGCCCCAGAAATACCCGTGAAAAAAGTGGATTAAATCCAAAGACATTAAAAACCAGGCGAATCAACACATAGATCCCCAGCGCTTTGATCAGCACACCCGACAGCATAGAAGAAATCGGCGCCGGCGCGGAAGAATGTGCGTCAGGCAGCCAGGCGTGAAAAGGCATAGCCGCGGCTTTCAATCCAAATCCCACCAGGAAAATTGCGCCAATCCAGTTCACCACATAAGGTGGCTGTTTCGCCAAAACCTGGGAGATATTCGCAAGCGTCAGGGTCGATGTCACACTGTAGGTGATTCCGATACGCACCAGGATCAAGGTTGATGAGATTGATCCCATAACCGCGTATTTGAAGGAGGCTTCGAACTCTTCGGGTCGATTGCCGTAAGCAACCAGCGCGTATGCGGCAAAGAGTGCGATTTCCATAAATACAAATAGATTAAAAAGATCGCCGGTCAGAATTACGCCATCCATTCCGGTTATCAATAGCATGAAAAGCGCATAATATTTCCAGCTTTTGGACAGATGCCGAATATAGGCCACGGAATACATCAACGCGAAAAGCGCGATGACATGGACGATGATTAGCATGAAACCAGACAAAGAATCAAGCACCAATACAATCGTATAGGGTACTTTCCACCCACCGGTATTATAAACCAAAGGATTACCACGGGTTAAAACAAACCCGATGACCGATAGCAGGATCATGGTAATTTCCGTCAGTATCGCGAAAATAACACCCCAGGTATCCCCTTTTCCGGATATTAATGTAATGAGAAACGCTGCCAGCAAAGGCATAATTATAAGATATGGTATGATCATCCTGCCAGCCTCCTAATTTTTGTGATATCAAAAGTATTGTATTTTTGGTAAAGTCTGACAGCCAAGGCCACCAACATTGCTGTGATTCCCAATTCGATAACAATCGATGTCAGCACCAGCGCCTGTGGCAAAGGGTCTACCATGGCGACAATTTCTTTGCCTTCTTCCAGAATTGGATAGCGGCCGCCTTTTTTATAAGCAAACAGAATCAGAAAGAGATTGGCCGCGTACTCCATGATCGCCAGTGACAGTATAATCTTGATCAGATCCCGTTTGGTAATCACACCGTAAAGGCCAATCAGCAGCAGAATAAAACATAATATATATAAAATCATTAGTCGGCCTCCTCTATATGAAAAATTGCTAAGGTCCAGACCACAAAAAAGAGTCCGGCACATACTTTAATGCCAATAATTATATTCAGAATTGGAATCGTACCGGCACTGAGTAGACGAAACATCTCGCCTTTTGATAGCCAGTTGGCCAGAAAACTCCCGGCTAGGGCAATCCCCAGAACTCCCACGATCAAAAATAATATGGCACTGGCGGATTCCATATCATGGAGTAACCTGATATTGATCCAATTCTCCGTTTCCTTGCGGCCATAGGCCAGCAGGTAATTAAGAAAGGCCAGCGCAATGATAACGCCACCGGCAAACCCGCCGCCGGGTGAAAGATGACCATGCAGAATAATGTAGATGCCATACAAAATAATCAGCCAGACACTAATGCGTGTAATCGTTTTGACAATGAGGGTCATTCCTTTATGATCATTCATCTGTAACCTCCTCACCTTTTCCTTTGTTGGACTTGATCCGCAGGATCGTCAGAGCGCCAAGAATGGCTGTAAACAAAACCGTCACCTCTCCCAGGGTATCATAAGCACGATAGTCCAGAATTATTGAGGTGACAATATTGGCGGAACCTGTTTCCTTTGCACCATTTCCATTCTGTACATAATATTGCGCGGTATCCATCTTCGGTTCACCAAAAGCCGGCAGGGCTTTCAGCAGATCCAGGCTGGACCAGGCAATCAGCAGCAGAACAACCACCGTAGAAACCACCAGAAATTTATTGATTCCGGACTTTTCCATTTCATGATTTTCCGGTCTGATAAATGCGCGCACCAAAATGACAATAGCAAAGATCTCAAACAGGAACTGAACAATCGCTAAATCCGGCGCCTGCATAAACAAAAACGCCAGGGAAGTTCCCAGTCCCACAATACCAATCGTGATAATTGCAGACAACATATTCTTGACCTCGATTGCCACAATGGAAGCAATGATCATCACCGAAAGTAAAAATATTAACCAAATTTCAATCATAGCGAAATTCCTCTAGTTATTGGCCAAAGACTCAATAGATCCAAAAAGATTTTTACCACGAAATAAACTCTGAATAAACAAAAGTTGCTTTTCGATTCATTTCGGTTATTTCATGGTTCAAAAAAAACATATCAAATTCCATTGTATCTTGTGGCTATTCATTATTTTATCATCCAAAACAAGACCATTACACCGATGATTATCCATAGATTATAAAATTGCAATTGTCCCAAATGCAGCAGGCTCAAAAGTTTGCCTAACCCTTTGGCGATATTTTTCAACCAACTGTAAAGATCAAAAAACTTCATTTCCGCAGCTGTGTAAAGGCCCTTGAGCGGGCGCATGTTGCGGACTTCATTGTACCAGCCGGTACCACTGACACGAAATTTTTCTATGGCCTTCATGCCACCCAGGTAGATTTCATC
>CAYTLS010000433.1:0-3223 GCA_964438745.1 uncultured bacterium | reverse complement strand
TTATGGGTATTTAATAATTTAACTATCATAAATTGATTAACAACTTAGTTGTAATAAACTTTTTAATTGAATAGATGACAAATAAATATCAGGAGAAAAACATGGAACGACTAATTATTGCTTCCAACCGGTTGCCAATAAAAATTCAGGAGAATGATGAAGAACTAGAAGTTAGCCCCAGCGCTGGCGGTTTAGCGACCGGCCTTCGTTCCTATCATAAAAATGGTAACAGCCTCTGGATTGGCTGGCCCGGAATAGATGTTCAAACAGAAGCGAAGAAAAAACAAGTGGAAAAAATTTTGAAAAAGGAGCATTGTTCACCGGTTTACCTCAGTCAGGAGTTGGTGGAAAAATATTATGAAGGCTTTAGTAATGCCACTCTCTGGCCGCTTTTTCATTATTTCACAGAATATATCAGATTCAACGAAGAATACTGGCAGGCTTACCAGGAGGTCAATCAGAAATTCGCTCAGGCAATTATTAATAATACTCATGATGAGGATATGGTCTGGGTTCATGATTATCAGTTATTACTGGTACCGCAAATGGTCAGGGATGTTAAGCCAAATCTGAATATCGGTTTTTTTCTTCACATTCCCTTTCCCTCCTACGAAGTTTTGCGAATTTTACCCTGGCGCGAAGAAATTGTGCGCGGGTTGATGGGGGCTAATCTAATTGGTTTTCACACGTATGATTACGCACCGCACTTTATCAGTTCGGTAAAACGATTATTGGGATATGATATTGAATTCAATATTATAAAATCTGAAAACCGCCAGGTTTATATCGATGTTTTCCCCATGGGAATTGACTATCAGAAATTTCACCAAAAAGCCCTGGACATTCAATCCCGGGAAGACGACCAGCGATCCAAGGTTCATCAGGATTTAAATCTGTTAAAGTTGAAATGTCCGGAGATGAAATTAATTTTATCGATCGACCGGCTTGATTATACCAAAGGAATTCCGGCCAGAATTCACGCCTTTCGTAAATTTTTGACCGATCACCCGGAATATCGTGAAAAGGTTTCTATGATCATGCTAACAGTGCCTTCCCGTGAACATGTAAAGCAATATCAAAATTTGCATAAGGAGATCAATAAGCTGATCGGCAGCCTGAATGGAGAATTCGGCACTATCAATTGGACGCCGATCCTATATTTTTATCGTTCCCTGCCCTTTGATGATTTGGTAGAACTCTATTGTACTGCAGAAATTGCATTATTAACACCCTTACGGGATGGCATGAATCTGGTTGCAAAAGAGTTTGTCGCGACTAAAACGGATCAGGCTGGCGTACTGATACTGAGCGAAATGGCCGGGGCCACCAAGGAACTGGGGGGTGCAATCCTGGTGAATCCCAATGATACACACATGGTCTCCGAATCAATTTACAAAGCTCTGACCATGGATGGGGAAAAGCAAAAAGAAGATATTACTTCAATGCAAAAACGGATTAGTCGGTATGACGTATATAAATGGGCATCAGAATTTATAAAAATGTTGCAAAAAACAGCTGATTTGCAAGCAAGTTACCGGGCCTATAAAGTTGAAAAATCCACTACTGAAAAAATCATAACCCAATACAAAAGCGCCAACAATCGGCTTCTTTTTCTGGATTATGACGGAACATTGCAGCGGTTTTATAAAAATCCTTTGCACGCAAAACCAGATAAAGAATTAATGGACTTGCTACGAACCTTGCATAAATTAGTAAATACGGAAATTGTGCTGATTAGCGGACGTGACAGGGAAACCCTCAATGAGTGGTTTGGAAAAGAAGAATTTACACTGATCGCTGAGCATGGCGTCTGGCTCAAAACTCCGAATAATGAATGGCTAAAAAGAAACCAGGGGTCCTCTGAATGGAAATATAATATCAGGCCGGTGCTGGAATCCTATGTCGATCGCACTCCCGGGAGTTTTATTGAAGAAAAATCACACTCCCTGGCCTGGCATTATCGGAATGCTGATATTGAACTGGGTAAGGTAAGAGCTTTGGAAATGGTGACAAATCTTTCTACACTGATCATCAATCAGGATCTGGAAATTCTGGAAGGCAATAAGGTCATTGAAATCAAAGTTAGCGGCATTAATAAAGGCAGCGCCGCTATGGAGCATTTACAAAATAGAGAATATGATTTTATATTGGCCATTGGTGATGATTGGACCGATGAGTATTTATTCAATGTTTTACCGGAGAATGCTATCACTATCAAAGTTGGATCTGTTCATTCTCAGGCAAAATATTTTATTGATACTCATATAAAAGTCAGAGAATTATTAACTAAAATAGCAGGGAATTAAATGAATAATTTGGATTATGGAATTATTGGTAATTGTCGTAGTGCGGCTTTAATATCTAAAACCGGGTCTATCCATTGGTGTTGCATTCCGGACTTTGATTCACCATCAGTTTTTGCCCATCTTTTAGATGATGAAATTGGCGGCACTTTTGACATATTAGTTGATGATGATTATACAATTACTCAGGAATATATTCATAATACCAACATCTTGCGAACGCGGTTTGAAGCTGGACAGGATGTTTTTGAAATTCTTGATTTTATGCCTCGCTACTACAATGTTGAATCAGGGTATTATAATCCCCCTGAAATCATCCGTTATTTCAAGCATATTTCCGGAAAACCGAAATTTACTATCAAATATGATCCCAAGCTTGAATATGCCCGCCATGAAACCGTCACTAAAATCGGGAAGGCATATATAAAAAGTTATACAAAAAACGGAGAATATGACTCCCTTTATCTTTACTCTGATCTGGATATACAAAAAATATTCGATCAGAAGGAAATAAAATTATCTAAAAATGCCTTTGTCTTATTGAACTATAACCAAAAATTATTACCACAAACACTTAAAACCCAGTACCTAAAATTAAACCGAACCAAAGTATACTGGCTGGATTGGGCGAACAGGAATACAACTTTTACTAAATATCATGATGCTATTATACGCAGCACATTGGTCCTGAAATTACTGACCTATGATAAGACCGGTGCAGTACTGGCTGCAATTACAACCTCATTACCGGAAACAATAGGGGAACAACGTAATTGGGATTATCGTTTTTGCTGGATTCGTGATGCTTCGATGGCGATTAATGTTATGACAAAACTTGGGCATAAACACACTGTTAAGCGTTTCATCAATTTTATAATTGATATTATTCCTGACAAAAATGAAAAAATCCAAATCATGTA
>CAYTLS010000432.1:0-3231 GCA_964438745.1 uncultured bacterium | reverse complement strand
CAGCACGCTTTATATTCAAAAATATCCCTGGATGGCCCATGAAGATTGGTTCAAGTACCGTAACCGCCCCGATATCAGAATGGAAAACGTGGCTTTTCTCCAGGAAAATATAAAAACGCCCTGTACCATTATCCCTTCCACGACGACCCGGAAAACAATCAAATACCTGGATAATAAACTGGAGTCCATTCAGGTTTCCAGTGCAACGGTGGAAACGCCTCAGGTGGAAGCTTTGGAATTGCACAGCGGCCGTTTTTTTTCCGGTCATGAGGTGCGACGCCGGAAAAATAGTGTTGTCATTGGGTGGGATGTGAAGGACAATCTGTTTGAGCATGAAAATCCACTGGGAAAAAGGATTCGTATTGGCGGATCATCTTTCACTATTATCGGAGTGATTAAAAAACGAGGCAGTTTTCTGGGAATGAGTCAGGATAATAATGTCTATATTCCCCTTGGCGCTCTGTTTAAAAATTTTGGCGCCCATCGTTCTCTGACAATCGTTATCAAAGTAAAGGATCCCAACTTTCTGGAACAAGCTAAGGAAGAACTTCAGTTTATGATGCGCGTAACCCGTGGACTGCGGCCCTTGGAAGAAAATAATTTTTCTATTAATCAGCAATCCATAATCGTCGATGCCTATAATAACCTGACACGCGGGCTTTATACCGCTGCCATTGGTATTGGTGCGCTTTCACTGCTGGTTGGCGGTATTGGGATCATGAATATTATGTTGGTTTCGGTCAGTGAACGAAAAAAAGAAATCGGTATTCGCAAAGCGATCGGCGCTTCCAAATCCATGATCTCTTTTCAATTTATTATCGAATCAATTATTATATGCAGTGTTGGCGGGTTGATTGCCATTGGGCTGAGTTTTCTGATGGCCATGATCATCGACAAACTAACTCCCTTTCCGAGTACAGTGCCGGGATGGTCCATTATCATGGGACTGGGATTTTCATCTTTTATCGGATTATTTTTCGGCATTTATCCGGCACGACAGGCAGCGAAAATGAATCCCATTGATTGTCTCCATTATGAATAGAAAAATGAGAATACTATGAATTTTGATGAAGGTTTAAAATTAGCCTGGCAAACAGTTGTAGCAAACAAATTACGCTCCTTTCTCACCGCTTTGGGAATTGTCATCGGGGTAATGGCAGTGATTGGTATGATGTCAATTATCAGCGCCCTGGAAGCCCATATGAAAAATGCCCTGTCGGAAGTCAGCGGCAATGTATTTTGGGTACAGAAATACCCTGCTGTGCAGATGGGTCGGCTGGATAAAAAATATCGCAATCGTAAAGATATTACCTTTGAACAGGTTCGTCGCCTGAAAGAAATAGGCTCAAAAAATATTGAAACCATATCGCCGGATATCTCAATATGGGGACGCCCGATAAAATATGAAGACGAATCTACAACCCCTAATGTTGCCACTATCGGCAGTGATGAAAACTGGGTGTCGGTCAATTCCAATTTTATCGATGAAGGCCGTTTTTTGACTGGTAATGATGTCCGGCACAGCCGGCAGGTTGCTGTCCTTGGCAAAGATGTTCAGGAAAAACTTTTTCCTTTTAGTTATCCCATTGGTAAAGATGTGAAAATCGGCAATAAGCGGTTTCAGGTCATCGGTGTGCTGGAGGAACGTGGAGAAATATTCGGCCAGAGTCAGGACAACCGGGTGATCATTCCCTTTACGACTTTTACCAAAATCTACGGCCATCATCGCTCTGTATCCATTGGCATCAAAGCCAAAGATGAAGAATCTATTATGGCAGCTATGGATGACACAGAAAACCTTTTGCGTACAATTCGCAAAGTGAAACCCGGGGAGGAAACCGATTTCGAAATCGTTACCCAGGATTCGATTATGGATACCCTGAAAAGCCTGACCGGTTTTGTTTTTATAGCCGCTGTGATCATTTGCGGAATTTCATTGCTGGTTGGTGGTATCGGCATCATGAACATCATGTTGGTAGCGGTTACAGAACGCACCCGTGAGATTGGCATTCGCAAAGCCGTGGGCGCTAAAAAAAGTCACATCATGCACCAATTCCTTATTGAAGCAGTGGGTATCTGCTTATTCGGTGGCGCTATCGGTGTTTTGCTCGGTGTTGGAATTGGGCTGATTATCAGCGCCGCTTTGAATCTATCCCCCACAATTCCACTCTGGTCCATTTTTCTGGGACTAGGGTTTTCTGTCACGATTGGGCTTGTGTTCGGCGTTTATCCGGCCATGAAAGCGGCCAGGATGGATCCCATTGAAGCCTTGCGATACGAATAAATTCAATAATTTCATAAAAATTAAAAGCGTTGATTTCTAAATCAACGCTTTTTTATTTTGTAAAATTGCTTTGTAACCCTTAGTATTAAATGCCTATCCAATGATTGTATATCGCGATAGGATTTTTGATAAGTTTAAACTAACCGAAAAGCGAATATGAATGAAAAAGAGATCGTAAAGTTAGCAGTTCAGGGTGATAAAAATGCTTTTGCTGAAATTGTAAAGAAATATCAGGGAAGAATTTATAATCTCGGCTTGCGAATGACGGGGAACGAACAAGACGCTGAAGATATTTTGCAGGAAACATTTTTATCTGCATTACAGAACATTGAGAAATTTGAAATGAAATCAGCTATTTATACATGGTTGTATCGAATAGCAGTGAATTTTGGTCTGAAGCGTATTCAGGCCAGAAAAAAAGAATACGGACATGTGTCCATCGATGATCCGGATACCGAACATATCCATCATCAAAAATTGAATAACTGGCCGGATTTTACCGCTGTGCAGATCAATGATGAACATTTCAAAGAAAAATTGAATGAAGCATTGATGGAATTGCCGGACAAATACCGAACTGTTTTTGTTCTGCGGGATTTGCATGAAGTGTCTACGTTAGACACGGCCAGGATATTGAATATTACTGAATCTAATGCAAAAGTGAGACTGATGAGAGCGAGAAATTTTTTGAAAGACAAGTTAGATCATTTGTTCAAAAGCGAGGTAAGAACATGAACGAGAAGAGAAATAAGATGTTTGACCAGGTCTGCGATTTTTTAGGCCAGGATATCGACTCTGAACCTTGCAGAATCATCCAGGAGCATTTACAGGTTTGCGATAATTGCGAGATTTTCGTAGACAAAATCAAAAAGACGGTCAAAGTCTACCAGGTGACCAATGATTGCGAAAAAATCCCTGACAAGGTCTCCCGCAAACTCTTTGACAAA
>CAYTLS010000431.1:0-3233 GCA_964438745.1 uncultured bacterium | reverse complement strand
CATCTTAGAAACGGAATCACCGAAAAATTAGGTGATACACAAATACCGGAAGGCGGGTATGATCTCGTCAGATTATATGTTGCCGAAGCTGTAATTGAATTGAATGATGGCGCATTGTATGATTTGGATATTCCAAGTGGCGCTCAAACCGGTATAAAGATGTTTGTTAATCCGCTGGTATTAGTTGAAGAAAACATGACAGCGGAACTACTACTCGATTTTGATTTAAATAAATCCTTTGTGGCAAAGGGAACTCCCAATACCCCCGCCGGTATAAACGGCTTTATTTTTAAGCCTGTCATACGTGCTGTGAACAATACATTGGCGGGATCAATTTATGGCGTAGTGACAGATACATCTGCGGCAACTTTAGAAAATGCCCAGGTCTGGGTAGAACAAGACTCCGTTATAACAACCTCTATTACCACTGAAAATGGCTCATACGAAATGATCGGCTTAAATACGGGTACATATTATGTTCTTGCAACCAAAGAAGAATATGATACTGTGAAAGTATCTGGTATTGAAATCGAAGCCGGTGATCGGATAGAGCAAAATTTCACTCTCACGCCGAAAAATTAATTTAAGTTATTCATAAAATTTCAACTTGTTCAAGCAAAGCAACTAAAAATACCCGCCAACCATAACCAGACAAAGACTGACTACGAAGATTCATTGAAAAGAGGTCCTATCCCAAGGACCTCTTTTCTATCTTATCAGGGAGGAGAAAGAATTATTCAATTTCCAAAACAAACAACAGCGGCACATCACTTTGATTTTCCCAGAAGCCCCAACGATTTAATAAAGCAAAATGATACGGAAGGTAATTTTGAATTTCCTGGGGATATTTGGTGCCCTCTTCAGGACGCCACCAGTTTATATATTCCAGCGGTTCACCGGTAATCCATTCGGTATTAAAAACCGTATAGGAAAGTGTGTCATTCCAGCGCAGTCCGATCCAGACGCTTTCCCGTAAATCAGCATTCATCGTATTAACGAAATCATTTTCTTCCTGAGATTGAAAAGTGACTAAATGACCGCCATTTTCTTCGCATTCCAGTTTGGCGCTACCCCATTTGGATTTATTCATGGATATAAAATAATGGTGCCCACCATGTTTGCCGATATGGATAAATTTTTCCATATCCGGCCAGTTGAGTACCTTGACTTCAATGGTTTGGGTTCCGTTATTGGCGATATCTTCCACCGTCACTGTGGTAATCTGGCCGCTGTCACCCACCGCTTCAGCATAAACCTGAGAGAGATCGTCAGTCGGTACAATTTTCACAATATTCTCATCAGCAGAGGTCCATTGGTATTCCGGTGTTTCGTCAGGCTCAAAAGTCGTCGCCTTGAGTAATTCGCTGTTCCCCGGAGCGATATAGATAGAGTCAATGCCCAAAACATCGGTTTCAGTTTTATTGATAAAAACAGGCGTATCATCCTTTTTGCCGGAACCATTTCCCTTATCATCACAGGTGGTAATGAAAATGAGCATCATGCTAAAAATAATTGTAAGTATTTTGGGTTTCATATTAACCTCCTTTATCTTTATTGTAATCTAGCGGTTTAAAACATGATGCCAAAATCATAAGCCAGGGTATTTCCCAAAATGCCGTATGACCGGTAGGCAAAATCAATTTTTAGTGCAAATCCCGGAGATATAGTGTTCACAAAACCGGCACCAAAACTTGGCCCGTAAACAGACTTTTTCATTTTGTCGCTGTCAGTGAGTCCCTTATAACCAGCACGGAGAAAAAAGTCACCGGCCACCGGAATGGTTAGTTTGTATTCTGCACCAATATTGATATATTCATGATTATTATTGGGATGCAGGGCATCAATGGCCAGAGTGAATCGCTGGTATTGTGTGACATGCTTATGGGCGGCGACGCCGATCCTGAAGATAAGCGGCAACTCCCAGGCCGTCGTGTTGAACTTACCGGAAACGTCGGAATAATTTCCATCTTCATCCTTAGAAATATCGATGGGTTGCAGCAAATCCATGCCTTCATATCTTAATTGGGTTCCATAATTGGAAATGCTCATCCCAATTTTAAGGCCGTCTTCCCGGTATTTACCGGCAAAGAAATCTGTATGAACAATGGCGCCAAGGTCCACAGCCGCAGCGTGACCGGTGGAATGCCAGATGTTGGAATTAACATATTTGGCCGATGCGCCAAAGGCAAACCACTGTACCAACCGTCGCGCAAAACTGACGGTAAAGGCATTATCACTGGCACTGTACTTTTCGCCCGTTCCATCGGGCCGCTCCAGCGTGGTCACATCCATATCATCACCAAAAGACATACGGGAAAATCCCATTCCCAAAGTGCCAATCCCCGGCAGGACAATACCGACACCGGCGAACTGCATACCAATATCAGCGATATAAGGCTGCTGAATAAATTTGGCTTCACTACGATCCATAAAGGCCATTCCGGCGGGATTCCAGTAGATGGACATGAGGTCATGGGTGTAAGCCACCTGGGCATCTCCCATGGCACTCCCCGCGCCTCCCAGTCCGACCTCCAGAAAATTTGCTGTAGTCGTTCCGTAGCGATAGGGCTCCAGAGCAAAACTCTGCCGGCACAGCAAGACCAAGATTAAAAGGATCATAGACAATTTTATAGAATTCATTGATTTCATGTTTATACCTTTCAAATCTTTTATTTAATAATTCCAAACTTACCGACCTTCTCTTTTCCGGTGAGTTCGTCTTTGACATGATAAATATACATTCCGGCGGCAACTTCAAGGCCTTCACTGGAGAGCAAGTCCCAGTGTATTGTACCGGTGCTGTAATCACCCAGACCATTGAAATCCACCAGTCCGTCTTGCGGCGCGTGAAGGGTTTCCACCAACACCCCACTGGAAGTAAATATTTTGATCGTGCAATTGGTCGGAATGTGAGTGAACATCAATCGCCTTTTTTGGTTCAATGCTGTGTTAGTGACAGCCGGCTCCATCATATTTGTTGCAATATAGGGATTGGGTACTACTTTGATATCATCCATGGTTTCCTTGAGTTCTTCCTCATCAATAGAATCCTGGCCTGTCGCGGTAAAGGTGATAAAGTCATCGCCACCAAAGGGCCGGTGGAAGGTAACTTCATAAACATCATTGGGCTTCGGCAGGTCATCTTCACCGGCGGCATTGTGAAAATCCATCAGGAAAACAGTACCCACCATAGAGACATTGGAACCGCGGGGACCGATGATGAATTTATCTTC
>CAYTLS010000430.1:0-3245 GCA_964438745.1 uncultured bacterium | reverse complement strand
TCTACACGTACTGACACACTCTTTCCCTACACGACGCTCTTCCGATCTTCAGGAAGTTGCGCGTAAAAGCCATATTTGCTGCGTCCCAGTGGTTCTGTAAACATGGCGTCCAGATTATTAACAAAATCTTCTGCGCCTCCCATCAAGTCAATCAAGTCCGGAATATTGTGCGGTACATCCCAGCGATAGATCCAGGCATTATTTTCACCATAATATCCTCTGGCCCCCATACCGCCGGAAAATTTATAATCAAAGGGGTCAATAAAATCCCCATGCTTATCTTTTGGATGAAAGAAGTCTGTTTCTTTATTGAATAAATTGCGGTAATTATAGGATGCTTGTTTAAAATAGTCTGCCTCTTCTGTTTTACCCAGTTCATCTGCAATTTGTGACAAACACCATTGATCATAGGCGGTGCCTAAGGTAACGGCCACCGGCTGTCGTCTTTCAAAATGGTGAACTTCCGGCACAGTTTCTTCCTCACCATCTTGAAGGGCAGGGATATAGCCATGTTCTTTATAAAATTGTGACAGATATCCGGCCGGTTTTCCTGACCAGGGCGCCAGGGTCTTATCCATTATCGCTCCCTTACAGGCTTCATAAGCTTTTTCCAAATCAAAATTCAGTCCTTTGCGATAAGCATCGATTATTGTTGCCACACCATGATTGGAGTTCATTCTGCGACTGTCGCCGGTAATTTCCGGAAAAGTGGGCATCCAGAAATTATCCATTTGCTCAGCCATCAGAATAAAGGACTTCAGAATATCTTCTTCTCTTTCCGGATCAATCAATGTCCGCAAGGGATGATGAGCCCGGTAAGAATCCCATATCCAATCATCGGTATAGAACGGATGGCCATTGTCCTTATGCACACTATCATCAAAGGCGCTGTAATACCGTCCATCTTCAGAAATACAAACCGATCTTTCATAACACCGGTAAAGTGACGTGTAAAAAACAGCTCTGTCATCAGGACAACCACCCTTAATTTTTATCTTACCAAGGGCTTCGTTCCATACACCACGGCCTTCTTTTTGTATAGATTCGAGCGATTTACCGGCAACCTCCCGCTCCATATTGGCTTTGGCCTGTTTTTCATCGATAAATGAAATACCATAGTTAAAACCGAGTTCTTGAACCTCATCAGAATACTTTAAGGCCAGGCAGGCGTTCATGCCCTGTTTTTGATATTTTTCAATTAATATTCCCTTGTCTAAGGCAAATATATTTAAAGGCAACTTATCAGGTTCTATATAAATGTAGACCCTGGTTTTGTCATCGATTAGTTGGTAACCTTTAACAGCCTTACCATCCCAGGTCATGCTGCCATTTTTGGAATTTAATAAAAAGTAGGTGGGCTGTTTCTTTGTCATTTCAAATTGGTAGGCCGCGGACTGGTGAGATAAACCATAATCAACCGCTATTTCCAGGTCATCCAGGTAGACAGAATAAGAAAATGGGGTCAATTTTTCATGGTCATAGCTTAGCGCCATTACAGGTTCCATTGCTTCGGGATTCCCCTGAAACGGTGTCAAATTAAAGGCTGATTTACCACGGTGGCTGGTAATAATTAAAGGCAGACCATCAATTTCAATATCCGTATAATCCTTCCGCTGAGGATAGACCCTTAGCAAACTATTGGGCAGATGAATTGTTGGATAAGTGGGAACCAGTAAATGACTAATATTCCCCATATAGGGATTGACATAATCAACAGGTTGCTTGTCTTCCAGCGGCTCAATATCACATTGAGACAGCAGAATAATTAACACGAATCCTAAAACTCCTGATGAAAATAACTCTAAATTAACCATAATATATAAGTACCTTTCTTAAAATTCTGTTAGATAAATTTCTTCATGCAGGGTCATTCATCATATTGGTATAAACCATTAACCCGATTCCTGTAAAAAGATAAATAGCAGTCAATATTTTTATTTTATCAACCATATAGGTCAATAGAAAAAGACTTTATAGTAACCTCTCACTGTCAACCTGCAATCAAACGACATGTGCCAATTTATTTTTGGTATATGCCAATTTATTTGAAGTATAAAGATTTGGGGCTTAAATGTCAAGAAAAAGTTTTCCGGATTAGTGCGGCTATTAACGATTAAGGTATACAGGATAAACCACAGGAATAAATATCACGTCAGAACCTCTCTTTGATTTTCTTGAAAGTTGCTATAGAAAAAACTGCCTCCCTAAATTATTAAAAAAATGTACCCCCCCAATTATCATAACATTTTACTTGGATAATCTGCAAAAAATTAATATATATAGAGCCAACTAGTGCATAACAGTATAAAATGGAGACCAATATGTTGGAAAAATTAAAGAATACATTTTTTAAAACCTGTCCGAAAACCGGCAAAATCAGGGGCGTTAAATTTGAAAACAAGTGGTTCTATTACCTGACTTTTCCGATTCTGGGAATTCTGGCGACTATTTGGATTTTAGTGCGAGTGATTCCCAAGCCAAGCCGGCTTTCTTATCCCTGTATGAAGGTAGCAATGCCCTTTGCCACCACTTTTCTGACATTTTTAGGCGGCTTATTGATCTCCTTTTTTTCCCTGAAAAAACTGCGGGATAATCTACAGTCTAAAAATTTTAAATGCATTTTTAGCGGCTTTCTCGCGCTGTGTCTCGTCGCAGGATTTATAATGATTAACAGCAGTACCGCAGATACCACCTATGCGAAAAATCCCAAAATCTCCCAACCGGCCAATCAGCCCATCGGGGAAGCCAAAGGACTTTTTCCCGGTCGCGTGGTCTGGGTCCATGATCCCAATGCCACCAATGAATTTTGTAATAATAGCTACACCGCTGATGGTATACAAAATGAATGGGACAATGGCTGGTTTCTGAACAAGAACAATGATCAGAATGTGATCGACAAGATGCTGAATACTGCTGTCAGAGAGATTACCGGAACACTCGAGGTCACGGATGCCTGGGAGGAGATATTCAAATACTACAATTCTACCCATGATAAAGGTGACATCAGTTATCAACCGGGAGAAAAAATATTCATTAAACTTAATGTGACCAGTGCCTGGGGAATGGGACATAACTGGGGAAATATCAATAATGACTTTACAGTGGCTGAAAATAGCTGGTATGGGGTCTCAGAAACATCTCCCCATTTAGTGCTATCACTTCTGAAGCATCTCGTAAATGTTGTTGGCGTTGCCGAAGAAGATATTTACGTAGGGGATCCGATGAAGCATATTTATAAACATCGC
>CAYTLS010000429.1:0-3247 GCA_964438745.1 uncultured bacterium | reverse complement strand
ATCCGTATTGGCAATTCGTCGCATATCCAGGGTTTCAAACGTTCGTTCCGGTTCTGGAGGCATGACGCCGTGATAGGTGCATTCCAGAAACCCATCGGTTTCCTGGGCCAAATTTCGCATACGATCCAGAATATCCACGCCGTAATTTTCAAAGCCATGCTCAAAAGCGCCGTGTGCCAGCTCCCCGGCCACAATCGATGTCACGCCGCCATTCATATAATTCCAGAGCGCATTATGGCCACCAAAACCTTTTTGGAAAGGCGGATAAATGGTAAAAAATTCGCCCGTCGCTGTTTTCGGCATTTCCCCACGAATCCGCTGATAGGTTTTGATAATTGATACGGCCTGCTCATGAGTGATATCCCGGTTCAGAGTATAAGCATTGGACAGAGAAACCTGCTGGCTTTCATCAACGCCAAAGTCTCTTTTTATAGATTCATCTTCCGGTATATGATGTTGATAAAATTGGCCGTTCCAGGCTAATTCATCAATGCGTTGTTGTAATTTACGTCCGAATTCCGCCACTACTTTACTTTCTTCTTCACGACCGGCATAGGCCAGCATTTCTGCCAGAAATTTAGAGGCATTAGCCATACCGGTGTTGTCGCCATACATAATACCAAAGCGGGTGTTTTCAGTAATTTTCATTGGATCGGGGATGTTTCCTTCACCTGAAGAAATACGGGCGTCTTCACTATTCTGAAAATCCCAGGTATCGATGGTGTAACCACGTTTCAGCAGATCATATTTTTCAGACCAGCGGAATTTATCGGTACGGGAATAATCCAGTGCCTTCATTGCATGATCCAGCAGCCCCATCATCCACAGATCATCACCCGTGGCTTTCCAGGTAAAATAGAGCCCCTCAATAAACAAGTATTCGACATCATTTTCCACGGGTATACGGGTAAAGAGCCGTTTATTTTTAGGCGATGTTTTCACAAAATCTTCATAACGAAACCGCTGTACCCAGTAACTGCCCTGCTCCTCATCATAATAGTGTTTGTAATTGTCCCAGATCATGCCATCTTTCCGCTGGGAATCCGCATAGAGATCAATCCCGGATTTTAGTTCCGGGTAAAAATATTTCATTCCCTTCAGCGCATGTACATGGTCCCGCAGCCAACTGACAAAATAATGATAATAATTACCTTCATATTTGACAACATTGGCTTCCCGTTCGCGATCAACCACCATCGAGGTGTAAAGAATATCCAGCAGATCTTTGTATTTTCCGGTTTTGTCATGGATTTCAGTTTTACAATTCACCGCAATATTCAGCTGGTCCAGTACCTCCCCGGCCTTATTTTTTAGTACAATTTCCTGAATTCCCAGCGCGCCGCCTAGTCGTATGGATTTTTCATTCTTTATTGTTCCTTTAAAATAAAGATGATTCTCACCATCATAGAGTTCCAGAAATCCCGGCAGTGAGGATTTAACTGTTATTTTTGTCAGTGGCTGATAATATTGATAGTCCACCGGTTTATTGACACTTAAATATTCATTTTCTACACCGGACAAAGGAATTGTAAACGCTAACAAAATCAGTGTAAAAAAAAGAAAAACTTTAATTTTTTGGTAGTTCATTTTAACCTCTATTTTAATCTCATTATTATTTCTTTTACCTTAATCGGTATCTTTTCTTCGGCAATAAAGCCTGACTCTGGATAACTGCCGATTTTACGAACCTCAGCAAGAATTAATTGCTGTAAATTCAATCCTTTATTATGATATAAGTCTTTTTCTTTTGAAAAAGTTGTATTCGGCGGACAATTATAAAAAGTGGATTCCGGAAAGTGCTTGCGCCAGGTGAGTTCCGCCCGTTTTTGGCGGGCAGCTGAGGTCACCAGAATTGCCGATAATCCTTTTTGTCTTAAATCAAAGGGAGGATTGCTGTTTAATAATTTCTGGTAGGAAAATTCCAGATTTTCACCGGTATTGGTGGATTGATCTTCGATAAAAATGTCTTTATCCGGAATTTGTGGAAAATGCTCATGAATATAATCCAGAAAAGCCTGCGCTTCAGGTTTTTTAAGATCGGCAGTGCCGGCGCCAATACCGCCGGTGAATAAAATTTTGTCAGAAAGACCCTGCTGATAAAGTTCTGCGCATCGGTCTGGTACTTTCAGATCAAAGCTGCCAAAGCCAATAATTATATCGGATTTTTCAGGGTTTTCTTTTGGATATAAATAATCGAAAAGAACCTGATATGCGGTAATATCCCTCACCTTACCTCTCTCATACTGTTATGTACTGGTAGAATATATTGAATGCCAATCCATAATGCAAGAGTAAAATGAGATTATTTTTTATAACCGTCCAATCCGCCAGGGTTGATGACATGTAGAGCGAAAATCTGTTTCGCTTATCCGATTTTTGGGTCGATCCCAAAAATTGGATTACTCCCGAATCTGAAGAAAAACTAAGAATTAATATTGACGGCTGTTTGCATTGATTTTTCCTTAACGGGCAAAAATTATAAACGATCAAGAAGCTCGTTCTACTTTTCAATCCTCTCAGGTTCATTGAAATAATAGGTTTTAGAAAAGCTACATAAAACCATTGATATTGTCTCAAAAAACCAATATATTCTTTTATATATTGTTTTATTAAACCAAAGTAAAAGTATCAACCTAAATGAAGAATGAACAATTAAAAGATATTCTACTCTTACAAAACAAATCAAAACCTACAGAAAGTTTTGTAAACCGTGACTTACTTTCCGAATTAAATAAATTCAAAAATACTTCCTTTGTCAAAATTATCTCCGGAATTCGCAGGTCAGGAAAATCAACAGTGCTTCAACAAATACGCTCTGATAATGATTATTATGTCAATTTTGATGATGAAAGATTTTTTGACTTTACGGTAAATGATTTTCAAAGGATGTATGAACTATTGGTGGAGTTATTTGGTCGAAAAAAAACATTTTTATTTGATGAAATTCAGAATATAAGTGGGTGGGAAAGATTTGTCAGGCGATTACATAATGATGGACTAAATGTCTTTGTAACAGGATCAAATGCATCAATGTTGTCCAGAGAATTAGGGACACATTTAACCGGTAGAAATATAAGTTTTGAATTATTTCCTTTTTCTTTTAATGAATTTTTAATTTACAAGGGAAGAGAAATAAGCAATTTAACCCATTTGACATCTATCGAGAAAAGTGAAATTAAAAAAATCTTCTTTTAATATTTTCAACAGGGCGGATTTCCGGAATTTCTTAATACAGAAAAGGATGAAT
>CAYTLS010000428.1:0-3254 GCA_964438745.1 uncultured bacterium | reverse complement strand
ATAAATTGAAATATGCCAGGCAATTGCAACAAAAACCAAAAGAAAAATCCTAATGATGTACCGATTGCCGGTGCATAGATTCCAAGTGTATCATGAAAAAACCAAGTTGTAAAAATGACTGTTAAATTTGAGATCAATAAACCAAAGGAAGGTATCGCAAATTTATCATTTATGTGTAAAACTCCCCTGCTTATGGCTGCCAGTGAAATAAAGAATAATCCAGGCGATAATATTTTTATCAAATGAGCGATTAGTATCGTCTGGTCAGCACTGAATCCCGATGCTAGTAATTTCGATAATGGAATTGCGAATAGATAAAAAGTCACAGAAATACAAAAAAAGGTTATCCCTAAAACAAAAAATGCGCTGCTTACAAATGTTTTAAATTTACTTTTATTATCGACGAAAAGTTCACCCGCCAGGGGAATAAAAGCACCTGTAATTATTCCTGACAATAAAATATTAACCGATAATTCAGAAATATTATTAATGATAAAGAAAGAATCCGATTCCAGGGAAACGCCAAATATTTTAACTATAATAAGATGCTTATAGAACCCAGCAAATTTTCCTAATAAAACCCCCATGGTAACAATACTTACAGAGCGGAAAAATTGGGGTATTTTCAATCTATCACCTTTTCATTTTGAGATAATACCAGCCCGGTTAACGTCCAGAAAATAATACTTGATACATTGCCAGGAGATAAAAGGAAACTCTCAAAAGCGCTTTGGAATAATACTGCCAAAAGTAAGCTTAGATAGATTTTTGAAAAATGAAGATTGGATTCGTTAATACAGGTTTTGATTTTGATGACTGTTTTTTGAAATATATAGACGATTATAGATATAAATATTGTCAAACCCACGATACCGGTCTCTACCAAAACTTCTACATAAATATTGTGAAAATGTTTTCCCAGTAAATAAAAAGTCAAACCATGCCTGATAAATTCAAAAGGACTATTGGTAATGATCTTTGTGGTTCCATACCCAGTTCCAAAAACTTTACTTGTATTCCAGGCCTGCATCCCTATTTTCCATAAAATATCTCTCAAAGAAAAGGGGTCCGAAGCCAATCTCAGCAGATTTAACAAAGTTGGTGATAAAATAATAATTATGGTGAAGGTAATGCCTAATATTAGCCCAGCTTTGAAGAGTTTTTTGTTGTAAAAAAAACAAATGACTAAAAAATAAACCGCCAATCCCAGTGCACTTGAGCGTGAAAAAGAAAGGATAATTTGCGCAATGATAATGCCACTTAAAAATAAATTATAGAGACGCCACCTTGGAGTATTTTTGATAATAAAAAAATAAGTAACAATTGACAATGAAATATAATTAAACATACCAATCGTATTTGGATTGTCAAAAATTCCCATGAATCTTGTATAGATATGAGTTGTATAAGACATTGAGGGAATAAAAATAAAAATAAACAGGTTTATAAAAATAATAATATTAATGAAAATATAAATAGAAAATAAAAATTTGTCCCTTTTGCTTTTGCTGTCTGCAAAAAAAGGAACAATGCCGGTCGTCATTAGAATTAAACAAAAAAACAGGAGTATGGCGGTTAAACTGGTTAATAAACTAATTGATAGAAGAGATGTTAAAAGAGCATAAAAAATAAAAACGTATAATAATGACCATTTTTTCAATTGTTTGAGAAAATTTGTAGAATTATCGCTCAGTATTATCATCCAGACTAATAATAATTCCAAAACAATAAATCCAAAAATTGCCCCATATTTAACTAATCCTAAAGTTTCACTAAATGAAAAATTTGTTTGAGACAACAAAACGATTGATAGTACCAAAGTAAAAAAAAATTCAATATTGTTGGTTAACCAGACCAACGGAAATAGCAAGAAACTTAGACTATTATCAATATATGTGGTTATCCTGAATTTCATCAGCCTGAAACTTATGTCAGTTTTTTATCTTTAACGATTTCACGCCAGTACACATAATACATTGATATTAGTGTAGATAAAACCATTGCCGCTATTAAAATAAGTAATCTTTTCGGTTTGGCCTTTTTATTGGGTTGATTTGGTCTATCCAGAATTTGGAAAGTTGAAATGTCTTTTCTTTCTTCTAAAATACTTTGCTCATATTGAGGCCCTAAAAACCTCAACAGCGTTGTATAGTATTCGATTTTCCTCTTATACTCCTCGATTTTTACCGACCATTCCGGAATTTTTTCTAAGTCAAGAAAAACGTTGCTGGTATTTTGATGATTTTCCTGTTCATTGAATTTTTTTTGTAATAAGTTCAGTTCTTCTTTTAGCACAATTAATCGGGGATCATTTTCTTTTAGAGATTTCAGTGCTACTTTATATTCAATTTCTTTAATCATGACTTGGGATTGGAGCAGTGCAATATTTTCGACACCAATTTTTACCTGGTCAGGTATACTCAAAATATTTTTATCCTTTTGAAATTCGGCCAATTTATTACCATAAAAACGGATGCTATCCATGACCATTTCAATTCGACCTTCCATAAATTTTCTTTCAAGTTTTCCTCTTGAAGTACTCAGGTTTATATTTATGGAATCCAGACAAAAAAGTACATAATTCAGCATTTCATCTACTTTTTTCTGGTCTGTATCAAGCATATTGATGATTAACTGATTCTCATCACCAATTTCATTTGTTAAATTTTCAGATAGCTTTTGTGTGGCATCTTCAATATATTCACATTCATATTTTTGTTTTAAATTAAATTTTTCAACAACTTTTTCCTGAAGTGTACGACTATTTAATATTGTTATATATCGGAACATATTCTCATTACTACCGAATATTCCACCAACATTCAAACCGAGATTTCCGATAGCACTCATAGCACCGAGTGCTGATCCGTCAGAAGTTGGTGCTAAAATTACAGTTCTCGATTTATACCATTTTGGCAGAAAAAAGGATAGCCCGACAGTTACACTGGATATTATGAAAACGGTTAAAATGATAAAATATTTTCGTTGCCAGATTAGATTCCACAAACTATAGTACTCTTTTTTATTAGACATATTTTATGTTCTCCAAAAATGAATTTATTTCGTTGCTGCCAGATAGGACATATAAATACCCGCCAGCGATGCGATAATTTGAAAAATTGATGTATTCCCCACCAACCACTGTGATAATGACCGTGGTACGATGATCAGGTCGCCACGACGAATGATGACTTCGGGACCCTTTTCCACGGTACCGTCCAGATGCTTGACCACTGCGCGGTTGACATTGCCCT
>CAYTLS010000427.1:0-3254 GCA_964438745.1 uncultured bacterium | reverse complement strand
ATGCGTTGTACACATAGGTCCCGGCCCAGTATATCAGCGATCAGATGTATTTCAGCACCGTGTTCCTGTCCGGAAATACCGATTCTGGCTGACATCCAGAGATTTTTTCCTTTGATCCTGGTTTCTTTTTGTGCTTTTTTGATGGTATCCACAAAGGCTTTACCACTAAATTCTTCCAATTTTGGCAATTCTTCAGCCATATATTTCATCACAGTGAGCATGTCATCATTGAGTGCTTTTTCAGCCTTTTCTTCCAGGGGAGGGAATTCCTGTGTAAAAATCTGTACTTTTCCCAGAATTTCATCCAGTCGTTCGATTCTTGCTTTGAATAGTTTCAGACTTGCTGTAATTTTTTCTTCAGACAATCCTGTATCTGCCGGGAAAAAGGGGGTGGCCCGTTTTATAAATTCCTCATCGTCCAGATCACGAATATACTGGCCATTCATCCAGTTCAGTTTTTCCACATCAAAAATTGACCCGGATTTACTGACTTTTTTCAGGGAGAATTTTTTGATCAGCTGTTTCATGGTGAATAATTCTTCATCGTTTCCCGGATTCCAGCCCAGCAAAGCCAGGAAATTGATCAATGCTTCCTTCAGATAGCCTTTTGTCCTATAATCTTCCACCGACACATCGCCCTGGCGTTTGGACAGTTTGCTTTTGTCACTATTGAGCAGTAATGAAAGGTGGGCAAATTTCGGGGGTTTCCAGCCAAAGGATTCATAGAGCAAAATATGTTTTGGTGTACTGATCAGCCACTCTTCGCCGCGAATCACATGAGAAATTTTCATATAGTGGTCATCTACCACATTGGCCAGGTGATAGGTGGGAAAGCCATCGGACTTCAGCAATACCTGGTCATCGATTTCTTTGGTGGCAAAGGTTACTTTGCCGCGTACGGTATCATAAAAAACCACATCGCGGCTCCGCGGTACTTTCTGCCGTACCACATAGGCTTCACCGTCAGCAATTTTCGTGTCTATGGCTTCTTTACTTAATATCCGGCAATGGCCGTCATACCCTGAATTTGGGGATTCCTCTTTGATCTTCGCCAGCCGTTCCGCGCTGCAAAAGCAGGGGTAGGCTTCCCCTTTGTCCATTAGTTCCCGGACATGTTTTCGGTAAAGGTCGGTTCGTTCCGATTGTACATAAGGACCATAGTCACCGCCAAAGCCCTCGCCTTCATCCATTTCAAGACCGGCCCATTGCAGGGATTCTATCAGGTTTTCAACGGCATTTTCTACCTTACGGTTCTGGTCAGTATCTTCAATACGTAAAATAAATTTTCCATTATTTTGTTTTGCAAATAAATAGTTATATAAAGCTGTTCTCAATCCGCCCACATGTAAATAGCCGGTTGGGCTGGGGGCAAAACGTGTTCTAATTTCGCTCAATTTATCTCCTTTTTAGGGTTTTATCACTGTTAAAATCACAAAAGCCTGCAGACCTTCTCCGCGGCCAAAAGCTGTTAATCCTTCACCGGTGGTGGCGGTGATGCCTATGGCGGTTTTGTTTACCGCCAGAAGCCGGGCAATAGTTTCTTTCATTGCCTCTATTCTGGGAGAAATTTTAGGCCGTTTACCTTCGATGGATATGGATAAGTTGGATATCTCATATTCCGCCAGGTCGGCCACAGCGACTTTCAGATATTCACGGCTGTCGGTGATTCCCTGGCGGCACATATCGTCAGCAATCTTACCCAGAATATTCCGTCCGGTAATGCCGGAGATCGCATTGGTAATGGCGTGCAGCACAACGTCAGCGTCACTATTGCCTGAAAGCGCCGGAATTTCATCAAAAAGAACACCGCCGATTATACACTGTTTATCGGATTGTGCTTCTTCAAAACGGTGACTGTCCTGACCGATAGCTGTTTTAATTTGCATAGTTTTCCATAATTGCTTTGGCGATTGCCAGGTCTTCTTTGACAGTAATTTTTATATTGGTTTTTTGTCCCGGTAAAACCTGCAGATCATCACTGATCTGTTCTACCAGTGAGGCTTCATCAGTGCCGACAAATCCATGCTTATCTGCATGGTGAAAGGCCTGCTCCAGTACCGCCCGTTTAAATACCTGCGGTGTTTGCATCTGCCAGATTGAGTTCCGGTCAATGGTTTCAAGTATCGCAGTGCCAGCAACTCTTTTTAATGTATCTGTGGCCGGAATGGCAACAATGACCCCATCATGGTTTTGACATTTTTTTATAGCTGCATTTATTGTCTTCGGCTGAATTAGTAGTCGTACCCCATCATGGGTTAATACGATATTACTTTTAGTATCCACCGCAGCAAGTCCGTTTTGGACCGATTGCTGACGGGTAATACCGCCGGTAACGATCCTGATGGATTTTTGCGGATTGACCGGCAGCGATTTTACTACCCATTGGGAATCGCAGTATTCCGGTGCAACCACCAGAATAATTTCTGATACCCGGTTGGCTTTTAGAAATTGGGACAAAGTATGAAATAAAACAGTCCGATCGTCCAAAGTCAAAAATTGCTTTGGAATATCAGACTGCATTCTGCTGCCTTTGCCGGCAGCCACTATGATTGCCGAGGCAAATTTCATTTATTTGATCAGCATCGCATCGCCATAGCTAAAAAAGCGATACTTTTCCTTGATAGCTTGCTCATAGGCTTTTTTGATAAAGTCCGGTTCTGCAAAGGCGGAAACCAGCATCAATAATGTTGATTGCGGCTGATGAAAATTTGTAACCATGGCATCAACCATTTTGAATTCATAGGGCGGAAAGATAAACTTGTCTGTCCAGCCTTTTCGTGGTGTGATCTGAAATCCGGAAACCGATACTGTTTCCAGAGTACGCACCACTGATGTGCCGACTGCTACGACCCGTTTACCGCGCTGTTTGGTTTCATTGATCATGATCGCTACATCAGGACTCACCTCATAATATTCTGAGTGCATTCTGTGGCGTGACAGGTCTTCAACCGTTACCGGGCTGAAAGTGCCCAAACTGATATGCAGGACAATGCTGGCGATTTTGACGCCTTTAGCCTTAAGTTTTTCTATAATTTCTTCCGAAAAATGCATTCCGGCTGTCGGTGCGGCGACCGCTCCCCGTCTTTCTGCAAAGAGGGTCTGGTATTTCACCTTATCTTCATCCGTCGGCTCTCTGTCAATATAAGGTGGCAATGGTGTCACACCCATTTCGTCAATGGCTTTATATATTTCGTCCTGAGTGGCATCCTTAAAACGTACCACCCGGCCACCGGAAACAGTATTATCAATCACAT
>CAYTLS010000426.1:0-3259 GCA_964438745.1 uncultured bacterium | reverse complement strand
TTTATACTTAAAGGGATTTCCTTCATCATCCATCATAAGTACATAATAACCAACTCCCTCTAAATCAGAAGATACGGTTAATAGAACATACCCCGGGGCCGTTTCACCGGTCTTTTCGGTAGTGATCGAAGGAAAATCGTCCGGCACCTGGGTATATGTAATTACATAGCATGAGACAGCTATGAATAACATAAGAGTTCGTGGTAAATAATTTTTCTTCATAAAAGTCATGTTTTAATGATAAAATTTGATTGGATAAGCCATAAATGGGAATTTCATGTTTTATCTCCCTCACTTAGCATTTTCATAAAAACTGATGGGATAGGACCTGTAAAAACTCTTCAATTTACCTTTAAAAAGCAGCTTATTTTGTCTTGTCACTTCCAATATTTCGCCCATTCGCCCATGACCTATCTGGACGCTCCTGTCTTCATACATTTCTACACTTCCCAGTGATCTTGCTGCATTAGAAAGGTCATAAGTCCACACCTTTTCAACTGTCATATTTTCTTCGTCAACATTATACTCAACCGCCCTGGTGTAATCCGTTCCGGGCCGGTTTACTCCATTATCATAGACAATAAATGTTCCATACCTTGTCAATCTGGGCATATGCTGGGCGTAGGTCCAATCGTGATCAACATGATCCGTGGTATCAAAATTAACAGGCGTAAGCAAATATTGTTGCCATGGTTCTTTCCAGTTTTCATGATTTCCGCAAATCCATTTTATCCCACCTGTAGAATAATCGATTTTCGAAATAAAATATTGAAGTTTGGATGAGATAAGCAATGTATTATCGGTCGAATCATACTCTATTGAGTTTAAATGACACCAATCGTTAACATTTTCAATCCAAATACGCTCTCTTTCAGGATCAAATATTTCACGTAAATCCCATTCCTTAACGATTTCACCGCTTTTACGATCAATCTCTATGATCATGTCTTCCGTATCATCCTCAATTGTTTCGTAGGGTTCAGCGTTTGTGGCAACAAGAAGATTTCCTCCCTGTTTTTTTTCAATCATCTCGTGATGCATTCTGTGAGGAACATCAAAGGTATCAACAATTTCTCCCAGCATGTTAATAATTTTTATATCAGGTCCTTCTCCAATCCATGCTTTATCCGGAAATGCCTGAATACCTATAAGGCCGTTTGAAAGTTTATAGTATTTCTGTCCACCATGATCGGCATACCATCGGACATCGCCGTTACCATCATAAATGGCATTCTGAATAAGAAATAGTCGGTTTTTTTGTTCAGGAGAATAATTATTTTCCCTTACAATCATATCACCACTTTGAACCCTTTCATAAGGCTCTGTATCAATGAATACCTCCCTAGTAATCAAAGGTTCTCCGTGATAATCGAGTAAACTTACTTCAACAGTATTTTTGTAATCAGCATACAGCCCGAAAACAGGTAAGGTATGATGCTTCTTTAATTCAATAAAATCGTGAGAAATATCAGCGCTAAGCTCTGATTTACTTTTGACACTTATTCTGATATTTCTTGCTTCATTTAAGGTAAAACTGATAGTAGCTGTGAGTGGCGCAAATCCGAAGGGATCAACAAGAATGCTATCTTTATCTATTACAAAAGAATTACCCAGATAGGGTAATTCCATTACTGTGCTATCGGTATATTCCAGTTCTATTTTCCATTTTTCCGGGTAAATATTATAGTCTTCAATACAATTTATCGGTATCGCTATAATGTCTTTATTCTCAAGGCAAAGCTCCAGATATCTACGGGTCTTTCTAACATCGCTGATTATATTGCCCTCTTCGATAACCGGTTTAATACAAGTTGCAGTATCTGCAGTATCTTCATTTAGATCCTTGGAATTATCCGTAATTATTTCCTGTTTATTGCAGGAGAAAAATATTAATAATAATAATAATAATATGTTGAGATAAAGAGAAAATTTCATATATATGTGTAGATAAACAAGCAATTATTTCGAAGTTATATAAATTCTTCAGAGCATAAAATTATTTGCTTATAAAAACTGGTCTTTAGTTAACTCTATGCATAACATTTGAATCCAATACTTGTTACTTTCTAAACATTTTAAAATGAAAAAACTCAGAAACTTTATCATTTTGATCCTGTTTATTCTGGTTTCTTTTCAGGGGCTTGCCCAGGAAAAAATTGAAAGAGAAACAGGAGTGAAAAAGGAAAAAGTTCCAGCGGCAGCAATCGAATTCATGGAAGATGCCTTTGAAGGAGCAAGAAAAATAAAATGGTATTATGAAGAAACATCCGGCAAACAAAGTTATGAAGCTAAACTTAAATGGGATGGTCGAATGAACAGTCTTGAGTTTAACACAAAAGGATTGATTGAGGATATCGAAAAAGAATATGATTTTAAGGAGCTGGATCCACCGATACAAAAGCGTCTCGAAAATTGGTTTAGTTCAAATTTTTTAAAATATAAAATCAGGAAGACCCAGCAACAGTGGACCGGCACTCCGGATGATCTGGAAGATGCAGTGGATGAAAATGAAATGGATGACATCACCATTCGATATGAGATAGAATTTTTTGGAAGCACTGAAGAAGAAAGATCCCTGTGGGAGGGATTATTTGATGCCCGGGGGAACTTCATTGAAAAGAAAAAAATTATTCTCCGTCCAACCGATAATTTAAATTTCTGATGCGCAATTTATTTTTGCTTATAATTTTAATTACAGGTACCCGCAGTACTTTTTATGCACAAAACTCTGAATTTTCATCAGGTTTATTGCCTTCGATTACATTTAGCACTCCCATCACTGAAAATTTTCAATTAACAGCTAAGATTGAATCGATGCAGGAAATGTTTTCTAATAGTTTCGAAAATGGTGATTATTTCGAATACTCTTATAAAAGGACAGATTTACAAGGATTTATTGCTTACAAAATCAATCCTTTCTGGTCAGCAGCTGCAGGATATCAGCACAGACTGGTTAAGGCAAATGATAATGCTCACCGAACCATTCAGCAGTTAGCTCTTGTTCAGAGAAAAACAGGATATCGTCTTGCCCACAGGTTAAGAGTGGATCAGACTTTTCAGGATTCAGAATCCACTGAGTACAGATTTCGGTACAGGCTTTCCGCAGAAGTCGCGCTTCAGGGTCTGGAAGTAGATACCAAAGAATTCTACCTGCTGATATCAGATGAGCCAATTTTCAATCTTCAAGGTGACGAACAGGATATTGAAAACAGATTAGGCACCAGTCTTGGATATTATTATAGCTCCAGACAAAGATTCG
>CAYTLS010000425.1:0-3259 GCA_964438745.1 uncultured bacterium | reverse complement strand
TGATGTTACCTGGCAAATGACCAAACACCATAAGATTAAAACCGGAGTCCAATATATTCAACATAATTTGGATAATAAATACAGAACCATACTTAACAAATATAGAAATACAGAAAAAGAAGGTGAATTTTACTGGACCACATTGGATGATGGTACGCTAAAAGTGAAATATGACTCCAGTTATGTTCCGGTTACTTTACCGGATTCTACTGTTTATTCTGATATATACAATGTCAAACCAAAGGAGTTTTCGGCCTATATGCAGGATGAAATCAGTTTTGGTGACTTGGTGATGAACATCGGGTTGCGATATGATTTTTTTGATCCGGCATCCAAGGTTCCCACCCAGTGGCGTAATCCGGACAACTCTATTTTCTTTCCCTTAGTCGATGACAATGGTGATCCGATGCTGGATGAAAATGGTAATGAAATACCTGATCCGGAAAGAATGTCACGGTTTGTGGATGCAGATGTCAAATCACAGTTTAGTCCACGTATTGGGCTGTCCTATACACTGGCAAGTACAGCAGTACTTCACTTTAGTTACGGTCACTTCTTTCAAAATCCACAGATGTCATCCATGTATCAAAATTTTAGTCGCTTAATACCACCCAATGATTTCGGTACAGTGCTTGGTAACCCAAATCTTAAAGCCGAAAAAACAGTACAGTATGAAGTGGGATTGTGGCAGCAGCTGAATGATTATATGGATGTTGATGTAGCATTGTTTTATCGTGATATTTATGATCTGTTGAGTACAAAGGTTATTTCCACCTATAATCAGATACAGTATGGTCTGTACACGAATAAAGATTATGGAAATGTGCGTGGTATGGAACTCAAATTTAATATGTTCTGGAACCACGTGTCTGCTATGGTGAACTACACATTACAGTATACCCGTGGTATTGCTGATAGTCCAAACCAAACTTTTGACCGTGCCGGTGATAATATGGATCCGATCCCGGTTTTAATACCAATGAATTGGGACCAGCGACATACTTTTAATGTATCACTCGGTTACAATACCCCGAAATTTGGCGCTAATTTAGTTACCTATTATAATTCCGGAACTCCCTACACCTGGGCACCGCTTGAAGAAAGTGTTTTGTCACGAGTGAATTTGTATAATAACAACGCCTGGCAGCCCAGTGGTACTTCCATTGATTTCAATGGATACTATAATGTAAAATTACCAAAAGACCTGACCCTGCAGTTTAAATTATCGATATATAATGTCCTGGATAAGCTGAATGAAAACTGGGTGAATCCGACAACCGGACGTGCGTATACCGCTATTGTCAGAGAAAGTGATCTTTTGAATCATCGAAGTAATTTCAATGAATATAAAGATACTTATCAGAATCCTGCTATGTATTCAGCTCCTCGCAGAATTAAATTAGAAATGGGTATTAATTTTTAATGGAGATTACAATGAAAAACAACAAGAAAATTATTACCCGAGGAGATAAATTAATGAGAAAAAGTATATTACTAATTTTTATGATTTTGTTTAGCGCTACTCTTTTTGGCCAGGCAAAAGTCTATGAAGGTCCTTCAGATCCGGCAGGAGACCCTTCGGCTGAAAGGGAAGGGCGAATGAATGGAAACAGAGTGAATTTGTTTTTCAGAAATACCACAGAACTTTCTGACTGGGGCAATACACCGAATCCATCCCGTTGGCCGGACAATTATAATGGTGTTGATATGACTGATGGTATTGGTCTGTTGATCGGCGCCAGAGTTTATGTGATGAAAGGTGATTCTATTCCAGTAACCGATCCGGCACAAATACTTGCGTTGGGATTGGAAGGGAAATTGGATACACTCTATTACTGCCAGACCAGTTACCGTGAAGAACAAGATATCGATCCCACCGGACAGGTGGAATGGAACCTTCATCCTGCGTATGGATATTTTAATGAATTCAGTGAAAATCCTGCCATGAGTAATCGTAAGGATTCCTGGCCTACTGCCGGATGGCCGGCCAGTAACGGCAGTCCGTTAAAGTGGCCCGGTGAATGGAACGGACGATTTGGCCGTGGTGTAATTTATGCTGATCTGGAAAGTTTTTTCGTTGCCAATGATGCCCAGGATCAGGAATATATTCTTCGTCCTAGCGGCACATCAAAGTATTATCCCCGTCCCGGTGTTTATATTGGTGAACACCCGACATTTGGCGGTAAAGTGACTAAACAAAGAGGTGCACCGTGGGGTGGAATTGGCGTAAGAGTGGAACAACGTGGTTTTCAGTGGAATAATCCACAAGCCCGTGATGCTATTTTTTGGGAATACAATATTGCTAATATATCAGATTATACAGTTCGGGATGTTGCCTTTGGATACTGGGTGGATAATGCCATTGGTGGTAATACACCGGAAGATGATCTCGGTTATTTTGATGTCATTCAGGATTTATCTTATTCCTGGGATCAGGATGGCGTTGGAGCCGGTGGATTGCCGACAGGTTTGATGGGCTTTGCCTATCTTGAATCACCGGGCAAGCCTAATGATATGCAGGACAATGATTATGATGGATTGATCGATGAAAAACGAGACAATGATGCTGGTACTTTGATCGGTCCCACCGATGGTATCAGTGATTTAGCTGCGTTCTTAAGTTTTTATAATTTGGTATCCGAAGACCTGAAAGAGCACTGGTCCGGTGATGAAGACCAGGACTGGATGGATGGGGAAGACCTCAATGGGAATGGTGTTTATGATGCCGGTGAAAATCCCGGTGATGATGTCGGGCTTGATGGTGTCGGCCCCGGTGATTTGAACTATACCGGCCCTGATGAAGGTGAATGTAACCACAAACCGGATTACAAAGAAGGAGTCGGGTGTGAACCTAATTTTGCTGCAACTGATGTCAGCGAATCGGATATGATCGGTTTAACCACTTTTAGACTGTTCCGTGTACCGGCGCATAATCCGCCCTATGAATATTGGTTTAGAAATGACAAATCCATGTGGGAATTGATCGGTGGTGATACCCTTCAGACACACTTTGCTGACCGCTCTAACCTGATTGAAACTTTTGCTTCCGGACCCTTTACGCTTCCAGCCGGAAGAACGGAACGAATTTCTATGTCACAGTTATTTGCCTATGATCCTTTGGAAGGATTAACTGAGGAAAATGGTTATCGTGCCCCCTCATTGTTTGAAAAGAAACGCATCGTTCAGGTGATCTACGAAAGAGACTACCGCTTTGCCCACCCACCTCACATGCCGACATTAACAGCGACCCCCGGTGATG
>CAYTLS010000424.1:0-3261 GCA_964438745.1 uncultured bacterium | reverse complement strand
CCTTAGCCACCTGGAAGAGGGCGATCATTACTATCAACATTAAATATAAAATTTTCTTATTCGTTTTCATTGTTACTCCTTTGGGGTTTCACTAAAATCCAATATTGACACCAAGATAAATAATTCTGGGTCGACCATAATTCAGCGGATTGTCATCGTATTCTTCGGTTCGGCCGCTGTTGGAATAATCCGGTTCACCGGTTCTGGCGTAAACCCAGAGCACATTTCTATGGTCAGTCAGATTATAAACTTCCAGGTAAGGAGTAATTTTTACATTACCCACATTCAGATTATAATTCAGTTTCAGGTCAAGGTACCAATTGGGGTCAATTCGTCCGTTATTGAGTTCATAAGGATCAGTGGCGCCACGCATCTCTTTGGTATACGGCAGGCCGCTGCCCCATTGTCCCAGTAAAGTGCCTTTAAATTTTCCCAACGCATAAGTCAATCGTCCATTTAAAGTATGACGCTGATCAAAATTCAAGGGAAAAAATTTCAATGTCTGGCGGTTTTCCAACTCACTGCCGACACGTTCCAAAGGCCCTGAACTACTGCCTTCTGCAACCGCGTAGGTGTAATTGACTTCTCCTGTCCAGTTTTTTCCACGGGTTTTACGGAATTGAATTTCAAAACCATTATTATAGGCGAAATCTTCATTGATATGCAGTGAGAAAGTTTCCCAGTAATTGGGTTCATCCAGTGCGAAATAGGTTCTCGCACCCAGCAGATTGGTAATCTGTTTACTATAAACGGTAATGTCCAGAATGTAATCTTCAAACAGTTGCTGGCTGACACCAAATTCGTAAGCAATGGTCTTTTCCGGTTTCAGGTCAGGATTTCCGAAGCGGCCATTACCGGATTTTAGATTCATCAAAACATTGTCGCGATAATCAATGACGCCGTCCTTATTGACATCATAGAGTTCATTAGAACTGCGGTTAGTCAATGCTTTGTAAATGTACCGGTAGTCGGGACGCTGAAAATAGTGTCCATATCCAAAATGGAACACGGTCCTATCCGTCACTGGATAACTGATACCCAATCGCGGGCTGACCTGTGTATGGACATCGGCCTCCACTACACTTTTGGTGGAATCTTCAGTATCATAGGGATTGTCCCAGTATTCGGTATTAGGATCATGCATGTCAAACCGTAATCCGGCGCTCAAAATAATGGATGAAAAGTTCACTTTGTCCTGAATATAGGCGCCAAATTCAGTGGGCTGTACTTCGTAATCATCCAGAATCACATCATCATAATAGGGTGAACTGACATAAAAGCGGTCAATATTGTGACGCTTCGCCACAAAACCGGCTTTTACTTCATTGAATTTATTGGCATACCATACCCAATCGGATTTTACACCGATCGTATTCTGGTCATTTTCAGAATAAGAAGAGATATAACTGAGGGTATAAAATTCTTTGTTAATGTCACGACTGTAATCGGGTTTGAGGTCATTGTAGTCAAAATCGCCACTGTCGTGGTGGTATTGTGTGTAGAACATGGATAAGGTATAGTACATTTTTTCTGACAATGTATGCGTCATGCCAAAACTCAACATCTGTGTGCTGGAACGAGGTTCATACCAGTATTGATCGGGAATGTACTTCCAGATGTGGCTGTAATTTTTGTGAGTGCCCTTGGAAAGATTGGCTGTCAGTGACAGTTTTAGATTGTCGATATGTTTATCGGTTAATTTAAAAAAGAGATTGCCTTCTGTTCTGTATCCCAGGGTAAATAATTGTCACGATCATCAAAATTTCCGGACATAAAAAAGGTAGTTTTCGGTGTAAATATCGGCCCATTCAGATTCATGCGAATAACTGACCGATTGTAATCAGCACTATTTCCTTCAATGCCAAGTTTGGAATTTTTGATGTCCACACCACCGCGCAGTTTGCTGCCACCTTCCCGGGTGGTAATATTGATCACACCACTCATGGCATTGCCATATTCAGCAGAATAGGTTCCGCTTATCATCTGCATTTCCGCAATAGCACCTTTGTTGATCATTTCACTGGAATTGATCTCAGTAGAGAGCGGATTGACCATCGGCACACCATCCACCATGTACACCACTTCACCGGAACGGCCGCCACGGAAGTGAAGTCCGCCGGCACTCACAACACCCGGTTGTGTTCGAATAACATCGGTGATGGTAGTGGTCGGCATTTCTTCAATTTCCGCAGTCTGTACGCTACGGGTAGTCGCTGTTAAATCCTTGTCAATGGCTTTCTTCTGGGCGGTTACAACCACCTCTTCCATATCCAGGGTTTTGGGTGTCATCTCAAAATTCACAAAGGAAATTCGATTGGATGTCACCGTAACATCTTCAACAACCACCGGCGTATAACCGATGAACTGGCATCTTATATTATATTTTCCCGGCGGAATCTGCACGATCAGGTAATTGCCATCCTGATCAGAAGCCGCGCCAAGATTGGCACCTTCAACGATAATATTTGCACCCATAATCGGGTCACCACTTTCCTTTTCTACAACCCGGCCACTGATCCGGCCAAAATTGGCCCCCATCAGTAACGAGCAACTCAAAAGAAGCAGTAAAATTTGTTTTCTCATTAAACCTCCTAAATCCTCGCTAATTATTTTCCTATATCAATTGCTTTTATCTATACAAACGACTTTCGGTCGCTTGTTAATTACACAAGCAAGATGCTTGTGCTACAAATTTAAATTTCAACAAGCGGCTTCTGTATTTCACTGGATGCCTTGATCATGCTTTGCGCTTTATCATAATTATGGCAGGCGCACTGGGTTGCAATGGCATTGATCAGTACCGATATGGCAGCAAAACTATTGGTAAATAACATGTTCTCACTTTTTACCATCAAACTGACATCGGCATGAAAGGTCGCCGGCGCTGCCGGTTTATCAGTAATGGCAACCACTTTGATGCCCTTTTCCCTGACCGCTTTTACCACATCAATGGTTTCACTGGAATAGGGTGGAAAGGACAAGACGATCATCAAATCCTTTTCATCCAGTAAAAGCGCTTGTTCCAAAAAGGGCGATGTGTCATGCTGCATGGCATGGGAACGAACGCCGACCTGATTCAGTTGATAAGCCAAAATCCGGCTCAACAAAAAAGATATACCCAATCCGGCCGTGTAAACTGTGTTGGCTTTTTCGATCAAATCAACAGCTTTTTTAAAATCCTTACGTCCGATGACCTTAAACGTATCATTAATATTCTGAATATCCTGGTTGGCAACAGAAGTGAGAATGTCCTCTTCGTCT
>CAYTLS010000423.1:0-3264 GCA_964438745.1 uncultured bacterium | reverse complement strand
TCAACAGGCCTTTTCCAATAAACGGAAAAGGCCTGTTTTATTTTACCTGGATTATGACCACAAATTTTCTGTCAAAATTCCACAACTAATATTAAATTGTCCAGACAATCAGTTTGAGTTATAAATGCACTATCTAAAAATTATTATACTAATTTTATTTTTCTATGCCAGTTTATTGAGTGCTGATTTAAAGGCTTTTTCTGAAATGGCTATCACAATACAACTTAACCGGGAGTTGAACCAGACACCATTTAACCAGTTTTGGCGGGAGGGTGATGGATTTAGTCTCATTTATCAAACGCCTTTTTATCGTGGAAATATTACCGCCGGCATGGCATATACACCCTATCATGGTAAAACAAGCGACCGACCGGATTATCAGAGTTATTTTATTTCACTGGGCTGGTTTTATCCTTTTTGCCTGCCTTTTAAATTTCAGTATGCGCCGGGGATACGGTTTGGTAATTATCTGATGAATTTTGACATTGATTCCGATGAGAACAAATATGAAAGCGAAATCGGTTATGACATTTTCTGTTTTCTCGAAAGACCAATTACGGATCAGGTCTGTTTTAATATTGAACTCAGTCGAACCACCGTATCTACCTATGAAGCCTTGACATTCAGCCATATAAGAACCGGTTTGACATTTAAGATAAATGAAACAAAATGGCTGGAAGATTTGTTTAAATGAAACAAATTATATGCATATTATTTCTCCTTTACAATATACTATTATTTGCTGATAATCCGGGCAATACAATAGTTATAACACCGCATGACATCAAATCCTCCGGTTATTTCCGCATCAGTGATCTCTTGCAGACCTATACAGGATACAATTTTTCCACAACCCATGGTTTTCTGGATTATTTTAGTTTTGCGGGTTTGGAAAGTTATCAACACCAAAATTATGATATATTGATCAATGACCATGAAATCTCCATGAATTTACTTGGCGTTAAGAGTATTAATTCCTTGCCAATTGATTTGAACAATATCGACTCCATAAAAATTATTCTGGCGCCCAATTTTCATCTGGGACAGATCAGGAGTGCCGGGGCGATCTCCTTTTATACAGATCAAACACACAATAAAAAGTACTACCTAAAAAATACAATCATCCTCGGTAATGAAAGTAAAGATACAGGCCCCTATCGGTTCACAGCCCTTGCTTCTCCCAATGTGGATAAAACAGGAACCGATTATACCGGCAGTTTTGGATATAATTTCTCTGGTCATCAACTAACCGCCGCATATCATTACCGTCAGCACATTTATACCGATTGGTCGACACGTAATCGTATTCGTCAACTAAAAAGTGAAAAGCAGTGGCCTATGTTGATCGAATATGGCGGATCGATAATGTCCCAAGGCACGATGCTCAACACACACTATTCACTTTTTTTATCCACGATCAAAACAGATAACCTTTACTTTTTTTATGAACCTGCCGGCCATGAATTCCCACTGGATTATTATGATAATTACCTGGGATTAGATCTCAACAGAAATCTTTCCCGGCATCTGGCCATTAATTTTAATATGAATTACGAAACTCAATTTACAGATAATAAATTGCGTACCGGGATTCGTGAAAAACAGAGTGGTCTCGAATCTTTTCAATCCACTGTTGAATTAGACTTCAACCAGCATTCATTTCTGAAAAAAGCCGGACTGCATCTGAAGAGGGAAAAGCTGCTCTCATCAATAAATGCAGCTTCCGGGGGGCGTGTCATTCCCGGCATCTTTTTAGATTTCAAGTTCACTCTTTTTGACTTAGGAGAGATCACCATCAGTGAAGTATTCAACCTCTATCAAAATGACATTTACGAGCATTATTTAATGTCTTTCCAAAATAAGCGCACCTCTAAAATCAATTATGATTTGATCCTTTCCGCCAGTCAAAATTTATATGATTATAGTGTCAATGATCTATGGTTGCAAAAGGACTATTTGTCACCGAGATTAAGCATTATTACCGATAAAGGACAAAATCAAAAATATACTGCCGATCTGAATATCAACTTTCAATGGAACCGGAATATTTCCATCAAAACAAATTTATTTACCCGGTATTTTGATGACTATAATTTTTTCACTTATGACTTCCACTTTGACCGGGATAAATATTCGTTTAATTCTCCTACCCTTCTGAACCAACCGGCCAATGGATTTGTTCAGGGATTTACCACAACTCTGGAATGGGAATCTTCATCAGCCTTACAGAATAGACTTGCTGTCACGATACAGCAGGCCAGGGGTGATGAAGCCGGATTTACCAATGCCTGGGCGCGAATTCCCAAACAACTGATCAATTATCAGCTGTCATATTGCCCAACGGCCAGTTTTTCCATACAGGTTGTGCTTCAGCATGCATCAAAATCTCTATGGCCTGATTATGAAAACATTACCGGTATCGAATACTTTTCCACTTTCAGGGAAAACTATGTTTATAACCATTTAATGAATAGCCGCAATCGAATCGATATCAATATCCGGAAAGATCTATGGCGCCGCAAATGTAGTATCAAATTTATGTTACGAAATATTACCGATCAAAAAATATACTATTCCCCGATCGGCGCGTCCTTTGATATGAGTTTATTTCTGGGATTAAGTTATACTTTTAACTAGAACAAGCGATAATCAAGTTGGATCACCGGCTTGATCTGATAGGCGATTCCATTCTTTTTGCCGGTTAAAATAACAGCATTACAACGAATCCCCTGATGAATATAAAAGCGACCGGCCTGAAAGGTAATTCCGGGCTCGACAAATAAAGTCTGAAAAAATGATGCATTCAGTCGATAACTTAATTCATCATCTGGAAAGGTATACCGATCGGATAATTTCATATTTTGCGCCAAATAATGAATCCCGATACCGGTTTTGATCGAAGCAATTCTCCAAAAATTCTGTTCATAGACCAAGTTCAGATCTGTTTGCTGCCAATCCGGCAATTGCATTATTTCCAGTCCTAATGTTTGATCCTCACTAAAAGAATAGCGACCTGTCAGATGCAGATCAATAATATTATCATTGGCAAGAAAATGGCTACCAATTCCAATGGTTAAGTCATATTGTTCCTGCAAGCCCAGGGATTCAATATAATAGACCTTACTGGAATTTGTATAGATATTCACGCGACCTGAGATACCGCTCAAGCGGGAGAAATTAGCGCCAATCGCCCGGTAATGAAATTTATAAAGTGTGTCTTCCAGGTTGAATTTGATGGAATCAGGGCTGATCTCCAGATTGTTC
>CAYTLS010000422.1:0-3266 GCA_964438745.1 uncultured bacterium | reverse complement strand
CGGTAAAACTATTAATCGCTGACAGTCCGAGATTGATCACTTCAAAATGTTTACCTGGTAGGTTTTCTTGCAACATGAATTTCAGTTGCTGCGGAAAAGGGACAGTCATTTCATAGGGAAATCCGGCGGTTGTTGATCCCCCCAGACAAAAAATGCGGAAGGTACCTGTTTCTTTTTTATAATCGAAAGTCTGAGGATATAAGTTCGGCACCGGCACCTTGCGCTTGTTGAAATATCGCTCGCCAATACGGAAATTGACCGTCACCAGATTTTGCTCCTCATCCTCGTTAAATAATGGAATCTGTGGAAAAAGATTGAACAACCGAAATATAAATTCCAGAAATATTACCAGGAGGATTGGCAGAAATACAGCAATTATTTTAAAACTTGTTTCTTTCTTCATAATTTATATTCTTACCCGGACCGCAGAATTTCTAATCCGCATTTTTAAAATATCGTATAAATAAAGGGCGCCAGCGCACTTCCCTGTCCCAACACTACCAACAGTCCCAGCACTAACAAAATTACAACTATGGGAATCATCCAGAACTTTTTATGCTCTTTCAGAAATTCGAAAAATTCTCTGACAATTGATAACTTACTCATCTATTTCCTTCTTATTATGGATCGCGGATTTCCAATCCGCATTTTTATCTTTTTGCAAATAGCAGAATACAATTCCGCGCTCCTTCTATGGCTCTTTATCTTTTCTAATATTGTTTTTCACTATTTTTCGGATCATAGCCATCTTCCAGCCGTAATTCCCAGTAAGATTGTCTGTCCGGCTCAATTTTTCTGTTCAGCAGATCTTTGCGTAACAGTCGCAGTACCAACCCAACCGGTGTAAATATCAAATAAAAAACCAGGCTGAGAATAACGCGGGTCATAATAAACCCCATGACCGCTGCCAGACTCATCCATAAAATAAAAAAGGGCCTCAGGATTATCGGCAAAACAAGACCAATGCCAAGAAAACCTATACCGATTATGCCAACAGTCACAGCATGATCGTTTTTGCGAAAGAATAGAAATAATCCAACAATTACCAGAAACAGGCCAATGGTGACTCCGAATTTACGGAATTCTTTTTTGTCTTGATTGATTACTATTTGTTTAATTTCATCTAGCATCTTTATTCCTAATACCTTGCATTCTTGAAACCTTGCGAAGGCCGTTGGCCATTCGCAAGGTTTTAATGTTAATCCAACTCAAACTCTGCCACCGGTTTGATGTCATGCTCCTTACCATTTTGTTCTTTCTTATTCAGCAGAAAATTATTCAGTACCAGATAATCCATATTGGTGCGCATGAAGCAATTAAAGGCATCTTCCGGTGTGCAGACAATAGGTTCACCCCGCACATTAAAAGAGGTATTGATCACAACCGGACAGCCGGTAATATTTTTCACTTCTTTGATCATATCATAGTAATTGGGATTGTCTTCATGGCTTACAGTCTGCAATCGAGCGGAATAATCCACATGAGTCACCGCCGGAATTGTGGAGCGGGCAACTTTCAGTTTCTCCAGACCGGTTCTAGTATTATCAGCAGATTTGCGATGCTTATTTTTCACATCAGCAACCAGCAACATATAAGGACTTTCCCGGTCAATCTCAAAATAATCACTCACATCATCGGCCAATACTGTCGGCGCGAAAGGCCGGAAACTTTCTCTGAATTTGATTTTCAGATTCATCACCGATTGCATCTTTTTTGAGCGGGCATCGCCCAAAATAGAGCGGTTTCCAAGCGCACGAGGCCCAAATTCCATACGGCCTTTGAACCAGCCCACCACTTTTTGATCCGCGATTAATTTAGCGGTTCGTTTATTGATTTCTTCATCAGTTAATTGGTGATAAGCAATATTTTTTCCATCCAAAAAATTCTGAATTTCCTGATTGGTAAATTCCGGACCCAGGTAGGTGGCTTTTTGGGTATCTTTCAATCCGTCAGCAGTTGGTGAATTATCCAGATATTGATACCAGGCAAAGAGCGCCGCTCCCAGAGCGCCGCCGGCATCTCCGGCTGCCGGTTGGATCCAGATATTCTCAAAAGGACTTTCCCGCAAAATTTTTCCATTCCCCACACAATTTAGCGCGACTCCACCGGCCAGCACCAAGTTCTTCATGCCGGTTGTTTGATGAACATGGTTTGCCATTTTTAGCATAATTTCTTCCGTTACTTCCTGAATAGAGCGAGCCATATCCATTTCCCGCTGAGTAATTTTGCTTTCCGGTTTTCTGGGCAGACCGCCAAATAGTTTTGCGAATTTCCGGTTGGTCATTTTCAATCCGGCGCAATAACTAAAATATTTCATGTTCATTTTAAAAGAACCATCAGGTTTCAGATCGATCAATTTTTCTTTGATCAGATCTACATATTTCGGTTCACCATAAGGTGCCAGTCCCATCAGTTTATACTCACCGGAATTAACGCGAAATCCGCAAAAATAGGTAAAAGCCGAATAAAGCAAGCCAATAGAGTGGGGAAATTTCATTTCACCAAGGATTTTCACTCTGTTGTCTTTTCCGAGGCCAAAACTGGACGTTGTCCACTCGCCTACACCATCCATAGTCAGAAAAGCGGCTTCCTGATAGGGTGAGGGAAAAAAGGCCGCGGCCGCATGGGACTGATGATGCTCAGGAAAAAGAATTTTCCCTTTGTAATCCAATTCCGCAGCAATCAAATCCTTGATCCAGAGTTTCTGCTTGAGCCAGAGTGTCATGGCTTTGATGAAGGAACGAATGCCAATTGGCGCGTAGGCAAGATAAGTATGGAGAAGCCGGTCAAATTTTTGGAAAGGTTTGTCGTAGAAAGCGACCATATCGAGTTCAGAGGAGGAAATGCCCCCTTCCGCGAGACAATGCTCAATGGCCTTTTTCGGAAACCTGAAATCATGCTTTTGGCGGGTAAAGCGTTCTTCCTGGGCGGCGGCGATGATCTCGCCATCAACCACCAAAGATGCAGCGCTATCATGATAAAAGGCGGATATTCCTAAAATTTTCATAGGTCTATATTAGCAACTGAAGCACAAAGTTCACAGAAATATTTTATCCCTTTTGGCGTTACTAAATTCACTCCCTCGTATTTTGTTTTCCATTTAACTGATACATGAATTATGCCATTAGGAAATAAATTATTTGTAGCTACTCAGGTACTTTCTTGCTGTTAAGGATAATTCCTATTATCCGGTTTTTATAAAAATGGTAGGTAAACAGACAATAGGAATTGTCTGTTACAGGAGGCTAAAACATACCTGAGTAGTT
>CAYTLS010000421.1:0-3267 GCA_964438745.1 uncultured bacterium | reverse complement strand
TTTTGTACCTGTTGCCTGAATGTGGACTCAATTTTTTCCTGTACCGCAGCTGTCTTTGCCATTCGTAAAAATTTTAATTCGTTACTGTTGATTTATTGCTCCCCGGATGACTGTTCATGAACTTCGGTTTCTGTCACCTGGTTTTCGAGTCTAAAATAATAATTCAGCCGGAGATTCCTTCCTGGTTGGACAAAAATCACTTTTTCAGTAACGTCGTTATGAGGCGTAGTTTTTGTATAAATACATCTTCTTTTACATTTCATTTGATTAGGGTATATTAGATGCTGAATCTATAACCTATAGTTGTGCAACTTTTTTTCTGTAAAATTATTAACCCTGCTGATTTTCAGTTTCCCTACCGCACGATATTCAAATAATAGCTAAGCTTTCAATTTTTAAAAGTGCGAAGCACCTTCTCACTTTCTTTAAACCCAATGCGATGTGCCAGTACCTCAATTTGAGCTGAAACAGGTATGTTAATTGGTTCATGATATAGTTTCCATCTGGATGATGTATCAGTCCTGTAAACAATAGAGGCTCCCTGCGTAGCTGAAGTGAGATTAAGTCTGATTAAATCCCTTTCCATTTTGGAAATTTCTATTTCGGGAGCTGCCGTAACCGGTTGTTCTCCTTTGGGTGGCCAAAGCAATTTTATAACTTCAGTTTCTGAAATCAGCCCTAAATCCCTGTAATGAGTCTGCCATTGTTCAAGTGCCCGGCGCAGTTCTTTTTTCTTGTCGATGTAAGCAGGATCTGATGCCAGGTTGTTCATTTCAAAAGGATCAACTTCAGTGTCATATAGCTCTTCCCCGGGTTTGCTTTTTGCCCAAAACCATTTATGGTCATCATTTAATTTGCCTGCATCATCTAACCGGTACATTTCACCCATCAGGTTCATTCTGTCGCGATAGGGCAGAAAACGAACCCAGGGCTTATCTGGCTCAAGATTTCTGATGTATTTAAAACGCTTATCTCTTACTGCCCTGATTTTTTCCTGAGCGGGATCCATACGGTCACGGGTGGCAAAAACATATCGCCTTGGTGATGCCTTTTGTTCACCAATAAATGGCAGCCCTTGCATGTATTCAGGAATAGGAATATCAGTCAGGGAAAGCATGGAGGGGGCAAAATCAACAAAGCTTACGAGCTCGTTATTGGTTATACCTGCAGCTTTTTTGTTGGGATAGCGTATGATCATAGGCACTTTAAGGCCTGAATCATATACCCAGCGTTTGCTACGTGGCAAACCGGAACCATGATCACTGAAAAAAAAGACGATGGTGTTTTCTAAAAGACCATCTTCTTCCAACTGATCGAGAATTTTTCCTACTTCCTGGTCCATTAATATAATGTTGTTATAATTACGGGCAATATCTTTTCTTATTACTTCCGTATCCGGATAATAAGGCGGAACAGGCACTTCGGAAGGATCTACGGACAGCGGATCCTTTTCTCGCTTCCATACCCGGGATTCGTGGGTATCCATAATATTGAAAACAGCAAAAAACGGTACACCTTCGGGGCGGTTTCGCCAATGCGCACTGTTATTGCTTTCATTCCATGCTGATTTGGGCGTACGGAACTGATAATCTTCTTTTGAATTATTGGTGCAATAGTATCCCCTGGCCCTCATAAACTCTGTGAAACACTTGGCTTCCGGCGGGAGCACAGCTTCGTAAGTAGGGATATTTAACAGTTCAGGATCTTTAATTTCATCCAAAGCTGAAGTCCTTTTCCAGTTGCGCATATGCATAGCACCTGTGTTGGAAGGATACATCCCCGTAATCAGGGCATGCCTGCCCGGCGCGCATACCCCGGAAACTGAATATACGTTTGTATAACGGACACCCTCACGCGCAAGCTTATCAATATTGGGTGTTGTTACTGTAGAATCCCCATAGCTGGGGAGGTGCGGGCTCATATCTTCTGTGGTAATCCATAGAATATTTGGCCTTTGATCATCACGAACCAGTTTGGTTTCGTCCTTATCGGGGCTTTTTGTTCCACAACCGTTCAATGTTGCAAGGAAAAGGAAAAGGAATGTACAATTTTTCATTATACTTTTTACATCTAAGCGCACAAGGTTGAACAATTTATTCACAGCTACTTTAGATTTTATCATATATGTTACTTTTCAAATAACTTTATATCTTTTTCTAATTTTTCCTTTCTTGATAAGGCTTCCAGATAATAATAATCAGCATAGTTTAAGGGCACATCTATTTCACTTTTCTTGGGTTTGTGACCTGTGCTGTTTTGAAGGATAAAGCCTTTATTTTGTCCTTTTGGAGACCTGTATTTTGAGGTTATAGATTTAAGAATCTGATCAGCTGCTTCCTTGTATTTTTTTTGATTATTACTATAACAACTCAATTCGTATAAGGCGGAAGCCATAATTGCAGCCGAAGATACATCACGAGGTTCATTTTCAAGATCTGATACATCAAAATCCCAATATGGTACCATATCATTGGGTAATTGAGGATGATTTTGAAGAAAGTTGGCGATTTTTTTTGCTTGATTAAGGTAAATCTTGTTTCCCGTTTCTCGATAAATCATTACATATCCATATAATCCCCATGCCTGACCCCGGGCCCAGTCTGATTCATCACTATACCCCTGATGGGTATTTTTACTTTGTACTTCCCCCGTTTCCGGATTAAAATCAACCACATGGTAGGAACTATTATCTTCTCTAAAATGGTTTTCAAGTGTAGTATTCGCATGATCAACGGCAATATCATAATAAGTTGAATCTCCACTAAGTCCAGTGGCAGCAAAAAGGATTTCCAGGTTCATCAAGTTATCGATTATAACAGGATAATCCCATTTATCATTATGATGGTCCCACGAACGAATAGCGCCAATTTTCGGATCATAACGTTTTATTAATGTTTTTGCTGCTTGAAGGATTACATTTTTATATTCTTCTTGTCCTGTAAGCCTATATCCATTTCCGAAGCTACAGTATATTTTAAAGCCTACATCGTGAGATCCTCTGTCAAACTTCTCTTTCTCAATCATTTTGGTATATAATTCGGCTTGTTCCAACCAGAAATTATCCTCTGACATCTCATACAGCAACCAAAGTGTTCCAGGGAAAAAACCACTCGTCCAATTCCTCGAATTCACGAGATGCAGCTCACCCGATTTTGTAAGTGTTCGTGGTATTATTTTCTCCTTGCCTTTGCTTATTTTGACCACTTCTTCAAGCAATAATTTGGTTTGATATTCTGCATGAGCCAGGTTTTCATTAGTATGATCATT
>CAYTLS010000420.1:0-3271 GCA_964438745.1 uncultured bacterium | reverse complement strand
CGAAATCCGACATTGGCCACAAGTCCCTCAAACTCCATTTTATCTTCCAGGTAAAGGGCGCCTTCATAGGGATTTTTCTTAAAAACAACCTGTCTGTATCCACCGAGACTGGATAAATTTTCATCCCGGTCAACATCAATGTCAAAGTAGGAAAACTCAATTCCACTTTTGAGCATGTGGGAATTGGTAATTTGACTGGTAAATTTTCCATGGAATTGATAGGTAGTGGTCTTTTCAATACCTTTATCATTTTCCGATTGTCCAATCCGTATGTCCTGATTCGGTCCATAATAATAAGTCCAATTGCTGGAAGCGGTATAGTCATCTCTGACTTCACCATCCCGCAACAACTCTATACCTTCTTCAGCTTTCAGATCCAGAATGTTAAATTTGAGGTCCATAAAATTAGAATTATTAAAAATATGGGTCCAATCAAATCCGTATTGCCGCGAGGTGTTATAGGTCTTGGAAACACCCAGTTCAGGATCGAACCACATTCGCTTCCAGTAACCATGATTATCAAATTCTTTATTATAGAAAAACCTCAACAGAAGCTTATCTTTTCGGCTGGGGCGATAGGTTAAATTGGTCATCAACTGACGGTTCCATTCCGGATAAGGAGTTGGTACAATCTCATTGTCCGTATCCTGGCTGATGGCGAAAAATAAGCGGGTATTTTCCGATAAAGGACCCCCGGTTGAAAAGTTCATTTCATAATCAGTGTTCTGTTGATCATATTCCAGTCCCACATCATCAAAGGCCTGCATCATTGCAATCATTGCATAGGTTCCGGCACGTAGAGAATCCTGGTGCAGAATTCTGGCAATTTCATCAACCGGCGGCGGTGGCCATCCCCATTCACGAAAAGGAACATATTTACCGCCGTATCCGTAGCCGCGATCAAATAATGCATGTCCAGGATTAAAAGGATCATCTTTGAGCCACTCGGTTGTATCCATCAGTAAACTATAAAAATCCACATTGTGAGGTGAGTATAGAGAACCGCCCTGATAATAAGCGGAACTGTCACTATTAAACCGTTCTTCAAAAGTTTTATAATAGGGTAGAACCATTGAAAATTCCAATCGTGATCGCCACTCTGACTGTCCTTCACGGGGAACCATATTAATTACCCCGGACTGGGCATTGCCATATTCGGCGGAAAATCCACTGGTATAGACATCAACAGCCTGTAATCCGGCAACCTTTGGTGAGAAAGCTTTCCCATTGGTCAAGGGGTCAACAATTCCGGCACCCCCCAGTAAAAATTTTGCTTCACCAGAGCGACCACCTCTAAAGTGGTCATCCACGACACCGGATTGCAATCCGATAATATCATTAATATCAGAGATGCCAATATCGTCCTGTATTTCATTAATTTCATAACTTTGTCGTGTCGCTGTCAGATCGGGCTGGACAATATCTTTTCGAAAGGCTGTGACAACCACCTCCTCGCCCTGTATTGCCTGTGGCGTCAGTTTAAAGTCAACCCGGGTGGATTTGTCAGCACTGACCTCGACTTTGGTTCTTATTTCTGTAGTATATCCAACATATTGTGCTCGAACCGTATATTTTGCCGGGGCCAGATTTAATACAAAATATCGTCCCTCAATATCAGTTGCCGCACCAGTGGGATTGGCAAGTGGAACCTCTACATCATTGATCCATTTTGAGGTGATAATAATATTAACACCAGCCATAGGTGTACCAGTTTCTTCATCCGTTACCCGCCCGGATATTTTACCGGTATCCCCTGCAATCAACATTGCTGTCAACAATACGACAACAATAAAAACATGCATTACTTTAGAAACCATTAAACTCCTCCATTATACTATGCACAAAATATTGCGCCCTTGTTTATACAGTTTTTATCCTTAATATTAAATTCTTTACCAATAATTTTGTTATTGTGCTTAAACATAATTTTTCTACATCTCATACTCAAAGTAATTACCGTTAATAACAGGTTTTTAACCTATTTTAACCTATTGTTTTTAAACAACCTAAATACAAATAGAAATTAGCGTCTCTATGTCAAAAATAATTGGTCTTTCCTGAACTGAGTTGAGTTAGTCATTAATTTTTTATTCACTTTTTCAATAACTATTGATTATATTTTTTGTGTTTAAAATTAGTTGGGAATTATTATCATGATCAATCATCACAAAATACAAAAATATCTGACACGACTGATTAACAGCAAAGAGTTTTCAGAGTCAGAAAGATACCAGGATCTATTGAAATACCTGGTAGAAGCATCAATTGCAAATGAAACACCCAAAGAGGTAACTATTGCTCACGATGTTTTTAACAAGTCAGTTGACTTTGACAGTAAAAATAATACCCAGGTCAGGGTTTATATTCACAATCTTCGCAAGAAACTGGACAGTTATTATCAGCATGAAGGCAAAGATGACGACCTCATTTTTGAAATTCCCAAAGGCCATTATAAAGTTGTTTTTAACTCTTGCAAATCCGAGCCGAATCGATTTACAAAAAAATCTATCATCATAGTTAACGGTTTCCTTCTACTTTTACTACTCCTGGCAAACCTGGTATTCTTTAATCGGAATCAACTGAATGAAATTAACCATATTACAAAAGACGTCTCTGTCTGGTCAGAATTCTTAAGCGACGAAACACCAGTATTAATTGTAATTGGTGATTATTATCTCTATCGAATCGAAGACCTTTTCGACAATGAATCCCACTTTTATGTCCGGGATTATACAATCAATACCGATACCGATTTAGAAAATTTTGTACAGGAAATAGAATCAAAATCAGAAATTGTCAAAAAAACCAACCACACCTTACTTGGAAAATATGCACCGGTTGCCATCAGTGAACTAACAAAATTACTATTTGCCCACAATAAAGAATTTGATATCAAACTCTCCAGCAGTTTTCAATTTCAGGATATGGAAAAATATAATATCATCTTCGTAGGAACCTTTAAATCTTTTGGTATTATCAATGATTTGATTACACCTTTGAATTTTTCTTACAAAGTTAAACCCAATACCCTTTATTATTCTGTTAATGATACAACATTTTCTTACGTTTCCACATCGTCCACTGTTGACAATGCCTATGAAGACGACTACTCTATGGTTGCCAAAATACCTATTTCAGCGGAAAACGCTATGATGGTATTCAGCTCAACCCGAGATATTGGTTGCATCGCCACAGTCAAACATCTGACTAATCCAAACACTTTAAATCATTTTGAGAAAGAGCATAACATTACAGAATCAACAAATCACTT
>CAYTLS010000419.1:0-3273 GCA_964438745.1 uncultured bacterium | reverse complement strand
ACCAAGTCGAAATTATAATTGTTATATTTTAGATTTCCCCCGAGAAATATATAAGTAGCAAAAAAATCAATGTTTATACCTTCATACTGCTTCTCTTCCAAAAATTTTCTATCGGTGTAACAAGTACCGGTAGAAATAGAAAGGGATTGCATGAATTGTTTTGTAATGGTACAACTTGCTTTCAACTGCTTTTTAAAGTCATAAACATTTTCATCAAGAGCTTCCCAGAACAGATAAGAAAAATCACTTCTTATCTGAAAAATATTCTGAAAATTAACAGATAGCCCGGCATTCAGAATTTGTGGAATATTTATTTTATAAAAATTCTGTGTAAGACTACTTTTTTCCATTTTAAAAAATTTGAGTTCCGGTTCATAAAACATACCGAAATTTATAAAACTATTGTTTGTTGTCGTATACTGATAATCAAACCCGGCAGAAAATTGATTTTCGTTAATATTTACTCTCTTATTATCGATTATTTCAGGCACTGCAATATTCGCATAGTAATATCGAAAGTGATTAAATGAAACCCCAATATTCAAATGATGATTTTCCAATAAAAATCGATCAAGATTGTGGGAAATAATTAAGGCGTTTTTGAGAAGGGTTTCTTTCGTTTTTGCTTCAAAAGGTTCTGATTCAATATACCCTTGTTCATTATCAGCAACCATTACAGATGTTATGGTTCCATAATCTCTGGTCAAACTATATTTTTGACTACTTCCTGCGCCTAAAGAAAAAGTCTTATAAGACACAGAAACCCCAACAGATTGTGGCCAGTAATTTGCTCTGTATAAATCCATTTCGAATAACCCACTATTGTTGATGGGTGTATTATATTGGTAGGCGATGCCGGCATTTATTCCTTTTAAAGCAGCAATAACCGACGGATTTCCAGCATTTAAATTTGAAACTGACATCTCTGTCGCGCCAATAATTCCTTTTCCGGTTAACTGATCAAACACCTCTCCCTGGGGTATATACATAATAATTTGCGCAAAAAGTGGATTAGTAATAATACACATTAATATTGTTATGCTTATTAATTCTGATACCTTACTCATATCACTCCATTTAATAATTCATAATACCGCCAATAATAAAATTCCGTCTGTTTTAGTTTATTGAAATATATAAGCCCAATCCAAAAAATGCAATCGAATTCACAATAATTGGAAAAATCCATGTGATATTCGTTAAATTTCCTTAAATTTTCAGTTATGCAAAAAGTGTAAACTATTTTTGAAATGCCTGACAATCAATTGACAAACATTGAATGTGTTTATAAATTTGATCTTGTGCAAAGAAAGTAAATATTAACAAATAAAAGGAGGCTATTTTGAGTATTATAGTTGACGTACTAGCAAGAGAAGTACTTGATTCACGTGGTAATCCCACTGTTGAAGTCGAAGTTTTTACAGAATCCGGTGCATGGGGAAGAGCCATAGTACCATCCGGCGCATCAACCGGAGAACATGAAGCCGTTGAATTAAGAGATGGTGACAAAGACCGTTTTATGGGCAAAGGCGTATTAAAGGCAGTTCAAAATGTCAATGACGCGATTGCACCTGAATTGGTTGGTTATGATGTACTGGATCAGCCACTGATCGATAAAATTCTGATCGAATTAGACGGCACCGAAAATAAATCCAAACTGGGAGCCAATGCAACACTTGGCGTTTCCCTGGCTGCTGCCAAAGCCGCGGCTAATTTCCTTGGCTTGCCACTCTACCGTTATATTGGCGGCGTTAATGCCAAAACATTACCGGCACCAATGATGAACATTCTCAATGGTGGTTCCCATGCTGACAACAATGTTGATCTGCAGGAATTCATGATCTTCCCATTGGGCGCAAAATCCTTTGCTGAAGGCCTGCGTATGGGCGTTGAAGTTTTCCATAACCTCAAAGCTGTGCTGAAAGAAAAAGGAATGAGCGTTTCTGTGGGCGATGAAGGTGGTTTTGCACCAAACCTGAAATCAAATGAAGATGCCATCAAGGTAATTATTGAAGCAGCTAATAAAACACCCTACAAAATGGGCGAAGACCTGTTTATCGCATTGGATCCGGCCTCTTCAGAATTTTACAACAAAGAAACCGGCAAATATGAGCTGAAATCAGAAAACAGAAATCTCTCCTCTGCTGAAATGGTTGACTATTATGCTGATCTTTGTGAAAAATATCCCATCGCTTCTATCGAAGACGGTTTGGCAGAAGATGACTGGGACGGTTGGAAACTCATGACAGAAAAAATCGGAGACAAAGTACAGATTGTTGGCGATGACCTACTGGTAACCAATGTCAAAAGATTGCAAAAAGCGATTGATGAAAAAGCCTGTAACGCAATCCTGATCAAAGTTAACCAGATTGGTACATTGACCGAAACGCTGGACGCCATCGAACTGGCTCACAAAAACGGAATGCGCGCAGTTGTTTCTCACCGTTCCGGTGAAACAGAAGATGCAACAATCGCCGACCTGGTAGTTGCGATGAATGCCGGCCAGATCAAAACCGGTTCTGCTTGTCGTTCCGACCGTATTGCTAAATACAACCAGTTGCTGAGAATTGAAGAAGAACTGGATGAAGTTGGCACATACGAAGGTAAAAAAGTATTAAAATAGACTGTTTTTATGGTAACCACTGAAAAAGGAAGAAAAGAAAATTCGATTCGGAATCTTCTTCGTGTTTTCATAACCTTGTTTATGGCAACACTCTTTATCCTGATTTTTGTCATCGGTGATTACGGGCTCTATCAGATTTATGTTCTCAATAAGGACAAAGATCAAACAGAGCAGTCGATTCGGGATTTGATGCGACAGAAAGATTCTCTGATTGTTCAAAAAGAGAATCTGGAGCATGATCTTGAGTACATCGAAAGAATCGCCCGCGAACGTTATCGCATGGCAAAGAAGGGAGAAAAGGTTTTCAGGGTTATCGAAAAATAACAGTTTGAAATACAAGATATATGAAAGGGCTGAAATTACTTCAGCCCTTTTGTTATTTAGGCACAAGTAACTACTCCAAAAATATTTTCACCCTACCGGTTCTCTAAATAGAATTTGGAAACCCTTAGAATAAAGTTTTTTTTGGCCGGAATGTTATCATTTTGGAGTGCATTAACTAAGTTAATGCACTAAATCAACAGGGTTGATTTACTCCAAATACTAATTAAAAGGACAGTTGGATGAAAAAATGTGCCCTTACTATTGCCACGACATACTGCAACTCTGGCTGGTTTGTGCATTCTTTTGTAGAACGATGATCTTCATCG
>CAYTLS010000418.1:0-3281 GCA_964438745.1 uncultured bacterium | reverse complement strand
AGCCTCTGTATTGGTCTGTTGTGTAGAGAGTGCATTTATCTTGGAGTTCAGTCTTACTTTATACTCACCCACAGTCTGGATGGCATTGGCCAGGGTGTCAATGGCGGCGGATGACTGTGAAATCGCAGTTTTGGCAGCAGCCTGGGTTGTTAAATCCATGGCATCGATTGACAAGGCCGCTGAATCGGCATCCAGTAGTGATACGGATAATTCATCATCAAAGCTTTCACCAGTATGAAATTCCCCGGAGTAATTGCCATTAATCAGATTTTGGCCGTTAAAAGTCGTATCATCTACGATTTCGTCAACCTCCTCTATCAGGGCCTTGACCTGGTTGTCCAGGGCTGTTCGCTGGGAAATGTTTAAAGAGTAGTCGGCTGCCTGGGTGGCTTTTTCCTTGATCGTCTGAATAATATCCATAATATTCTGATAACCACCTTCAGCGATGTTCATAATACTGCTGGCGTTTTTGGTGTTTTGTAAGGCCACATTCAGGCCGCGCTTTCGTTTTTCCAGCGTTCTGGACAAGGCGTAACCGGCCGGATCTTCAGCGGCAGAGTTGATCCTTTTCCCGGTGGATAACCGGTACTGATGCGTGCTAAGCCTGTCGTTGACTTCGACCAGTGACGCCCTGGTGCGCATCGCTTGTGTATTGGTATAAATTTGCATTAAATCGCTCATAACTATCACCTCCTTGGTCTAGTAATGCTATCAGGTTTCTATTTTCTCTGACATCGATGTTTCTAGAATTTAAATCGGATTATTTTGGTCAAACTTTAATAAAAAACGATAAAAACAATGATGTATTGAGAAGAAAAAATATAATATATGATTTTTGAAACTATTATAGTAAAAAATAGTATTTGATGATAGAATCCTATGAAATTTATAAAAAATCTAGGATTGCAGGATTGCAATGCATATTTGAAAATAAATATGTTTATATTCTTAATTGAATCCTTTATATTTTTCATATTCGGAAGAGGTTAAAATGGAACAGGACTATAAAATTTTTCGGCAGGGCAAGGCGTTTCTGGCAACGAAATATCCGATAATCTGTGGCGCTATGAGCTATATCAGTACCCCGGAGCTTGTGGCGTCGGTCAATGAAAATGGCGGGTTCGGATGTCTGGCCGGTGGTAATATGTCGGCCCGGGAACTGGAAAAACAAATTGATAAAACACGGGAATTGACAGATAAGAATTTTGGAATCAGTCTGCTGACGATTTCACCGCAATATCATGAGCAGCTCTATTTATGCCAGTGGAAAAAAGTCCCGTACATTATCTTTGCCGGGAGTTTTCCCAAGAAGAATGAAATCAAAATGATGAAAGAAAGCGGCGCCAAAGTTATCTGCTATGCATCAACGATATCAATTGCTAAACGAATGGTTCGATATGGCGTAGATGCCCTGATTATAGAAGGGGATGAGGCCGGTGGATATGTCGGCCGTAAAGGGTTGAATATTCTTCTTCAGGAGATATTGTTTGCTGATTTTGATCTGCCGGTCTTTGTCGCCGGCGGCCTGTTTACCGGCAAGCTGTCTGCCCACATGTTGATGATGGGCGCGGCCGGGGTTATCCTGGGATCGCGATTTGCAGCAGCTAAAGAGAGTGGCGCTCATGAAAACTTCAAACAAAAGTTTTTGCGGGCCAATTCCCGCGATGCGGTGGTTGTTCCCCAATTTGACAGCAAACTGAAAGTGGTGCCCATCCGCACTATTCGCAATAAAACGCTAAAAGAATTCAATAAACTTAAGAAAAAACTTACCAAAAAAGTGAAAAAAAATAAGATCAGCCATACCAGGGCACAGAAATTCCTGGGAATTTTCTGGATTCACGGTCTGCGGGATGCGGCGTTAAAAGGCGATGTTGAAAAAGGCGCCCTTATGGCGGGACAGACAGTGGGATTGATTGACAAAGACCAATCTGTCAAAGAAATCATAACAGAACTGGTAACAGATATTCATGCAGAAGTTCAGCGCATGAAAACTATTTTATGATAGAAAAGGGAGAGAAAATGTTGAAGAAATTATTATTAATTGGATTAATTGTTAATTTTTTGATAGCAGCGGATAAAAGTGACTGGCATGGTGGCTATCCGGATGGCTGCACCTCTGTAATGGTGGGCAAAAACGCCTCAGCCGATGGCTCTGTCATGACCTCTCATACCTGTGACAGTCACAGAACCCGCGCCTGGTTTGACATTACACCGGCCAAGAAACATGCCAAAAATGCGATGGATGAGATGTTTAAGCGCGGAAAAGATGACGCTTACGCGATGCCAACGTACAAATATACCAAGGTTGGAGAAATTCCTGAAGTAAAGAAAACTTATGGATATATCAATACAGCTTATCCTTGTATGAATGAATACCAGTTGGCGGTCGGGGAGTCTACCTTTGGTGGCCGGGAAACGCTTTGTGCGCCGGAAGCCGGCTTGATTGATTGTCAGCAATTGGTCCGCCTCATGCTGGAACGCTGCAAAACCGCCCGGGAAGCGATTCGTATGGCTGATGAATTAACGCAAAAGTATGGCTACAACGATTATGGTGAAACCCTGACCATTGCGGATAAAAATGAAGTCTGGATGTTTGAAATTATCGGACCGGGTAAAGGCCGGGTGGGGTCGATTTGGGCGGCTCAGCGAATTCCGGACGATCATGTTTCCGTAACGGCCAATGGCAGCCGCTTACGGGAAATCGATTTGGAGGACAAGGACTATTTCATGGCCTCGGATAATTTGCATGATGTGGCGATAGACAGCGGCTGGTGGAATCCTGCTGAAGAAGATTTTGAGTTTTGCTATGCATATTCTCCGGAAAGCCGAACTTCATTTGCCACGCGCAGAAGAGAGTGGCGGGCTTTATCGCTACTGGCACCTTCCCTTGATCTGGATGCGAATGCGGAAAATTATCCAATCTCAGTGAAACCGGACACCCTGGTAACATTGGCAAAAATGACATCGGTTTTTCGCGATTACTACCAGGATACACCCTATGATTTGAGCGCCAATCTGACCCAGGTTGACGATGAAGGCAATACAATTATTTCACCTTTTGCCAATCCCTTTATGCCCTATGATATGAATAAACTGTTTCGTATCAATGGCGGTTGGGGCTGGCGTGGTGAACGACAGATCGCCCGCTGGTATACCATGTACGCTACCATTACCCAGTCCCGTGATTTTTTGCCCGATGAAATTGGGGGAGTCACGTGGATCGCTTTTGATAATGTGGCCACTTCAGCCTATATTCCGGTCTGGTGTTCTGTCACCGATGT
>CAYTLS010000417.1:0-3282 GCA_964438745.1 uncultured bacterium | reverse complement strand
ATCAAATCAAAACAATTATCATAATTTAAAATCATAAAACATTCATATTTTTTAATATTTTTATTACTACCTTAAAAAAACCTGTCTTTCAGCAGACGATATCAATGGATCAAATAATTTTTAAAAAACCCGGTACTTCTTGATCTAAATTCGTAAATGAATATATATTATCAAAATTATTTTTTAAAGATTCTCTTTCAGCAGGAAATTAGTTGACATAAAATAAAAGTAACTGTAAATTGGCAGACAGCTAAAATATTGAAAAATAGATTGAAAGGGAAATAAGTGGCTAAAACATCAGATATCAGAAATGGACTTGTAATTCGTTATAAAGGCGAATTAGTAAAAATTGTAGAATTCCTCCATCAAAAAATGGGGCGTGGCGGCGCAAAGATAAAATGTAAGATGAAAAGCATTGAAACCGGTTCCATGTTAGAAAACACCTTCCGCTCCGGTGAAACCATCGAAGATGTCAGACTGGATGCGAAAAAACTGCAATACTCCTATTTTGACGGATTAAATCACGTATTTATGGATCAGGAAACTTTTGAGGAAGTGCTGATCAATGATGACATTTTTAAAGAAGTCAAACCCTTTGTTAAAGAAACTGAAACCGTTAAAATCCTTTTTGATGGTAACAGACCGGTAGATATCGAAATTCCAACCCATGTCGAACTGGAAGTGACAGAAACCGAACCCGGCATCAAGGGGGATCGGGTAACCGGTGCCACCAAACCGGCTACATTACAAACAGGTTTAACAATTAACGTACCTTTATTTATCAATGAAGGTGATGTTATAAAAATTGACACCCGTTCCGGTGAATACATGGAACGTGTCAATCAATAAAAACAGGCTATTATATTATGCGAACATCAAAAATTCTAGAACTCGTCAAAATTGTTGAAGATCATGATATTGGTGATCTTGAAATCACCAGCTTCGGCACAAAAATCAAAATCTCAAAAACAAGTAGCGCCAGTGGACAGAGAGTGATCCCACCGCCGGCTGCAACACCACTGCCGGCATCGCGAGAAGCTGGGCTGGAACCCTCGGCCGCAGAAATGCCGGAATCCCCGAAAACTCAAGCCACCAATGTGGCTGAAGTCAAAAGTCCGATGGTAGGAACTTTTTATCGTGCTCCGGCCCCTGACGCAGACCCCTTTTTAAAAATCGGCGATCAGGTATCCGCCGGGCAGGCCGTGTGCATTATCGAAGCGATGAAAGTAATGAATGAAATCGAATCGGAAGTGACTGGTACTGTTGTAAAAATTTTGGTAGAAAACGGTGAACCGGTTGAATTTGATCAACCCTTGTTCATTGTTGAAAAATAATCAGGCAAAGATAATATCGTGATAAAAAAAGTATTAATTGCTAATCGAGGCGAAATTGCCCTTAGAGTCATAAGGGCCTGTAAGGAACTGGGATTGTCCACAGTGGCCGTATATTCCACCATGGATAAGGATTCTCTGGCTGTTAAATTTGCAGATGAAGCTGTATGTATCGGCCCCCCTCCCAGCAACCAAAGTTATTTAAAAGCATCCCAAATCATCAGCGCGGCGGAAGTGACAAATGCTGACGCCATTCATCCAGGCTATGGATTCTTCTCAGAGAATGCCAATTTTTCCAAAATGTGTCAGGATAATAACATCACATTTTTAGGTCCAACCGCGGATATCATTACCGCTATGGGCAATAAAGCCCAGGCCCGGAAAACTATGCAGAAAGAAGGCGTTCCGGTGATTCCTGGCAGCGACGGAGTTGTCAGCGATTATGAAAAATTAAAAAGCCTGGCCAAAGATATCGGATATCCAGTATTACTAAAAGCCAGTTCCGGCGGTGGTGGCCGTGGTATGCGAATTGTCAATAATGAAACAGAATTAAAAAAAGCCTATGATTCGGCCAGTACAGAAGCGGAGGCAGCTTTTGGTGATCCCGATCTTTACATGGAAAAAATGGTACTGGATGCCAAACATATTGAAGTACAAATACTAGCGGACAAACAGGGTAATGTAGCGCAATTCGGCGAGCGGGACTGTTCTGTCCAGCGCCGGCACCAAAAATTAATCGAAGAATCACCCTCCCCGATTGTCGATAAAGCCCTGCGTGAAAAATTTGGTAATGCCGCCAAAAAAGCGGCCCAGGCAGTAAATTATGAAAGCGCCGGTACTGTAGAATTCCTACTGGATCGGGACCATAATTTCTATTTTATTGAAATGAACACCCGTATTCAGGTGGAACATCCGGTCACAGAGATGGTCTCCGGTTTTGACCTGGTCAAAGGCCAGATTCGTGTTCATATGGGACAAAAATTACCAAAATGGCTGGATAATTTCAGGCTCCGCGGCCATGCCATCGAATGCCGCATCAATGCTGAAGACCCGGATCACAATTTCCGGCCGTCACCGGGTGTTATTGAATCCCTGCATGTTCCGTGCGGGCCGGGTGTACGCTTTGACTCCCATATTTTCTCCGGGTATAAAATTCCGCCCAGTTATGATTCCCTGATCGGCAAATTGATCACCCATGGTGAAGACCGCGAGGAAGCAATTGTCAGAATGGAGCGGGCGCTTGAGGAATTGACCATCGGAGGAATTGCTACAACAATTCCTTTTCATCAGTCAATATTAAGAGATAAAATATTTAAAAAAGGTGATTTTCATACAGGTTTTTTAAACACCTTTAAATACAAAAAACACTAAATTATGGAGGGAGACCATGAACGTACCACAAGATTTAAAGTACACAAAAAACCATGAATGGGTAAAAGTCGACGGAGATATCGCAACCTTAGGCATTACAGATCATGCCCAGTCTGAACTTGGCGATATTGTATTTGTTGAATTGCCGGAAGAAGGAGATGAATTCGATGCCGGTGACGCCATCGGCACGATAGAAGCTGTAAAAACTGTCGCCGATATGAATACTCCTGTTTCCGGTGAAGTTACAGAAGTCAATGAAGATCTAGAAGATTCGTCGGAATTGATGAATAAAGATCCTTATGGTGATGGTTGGATTGCGAAATTAAAAATGAGCGACGATAGTGAACTTGATGATTTATTATCAGCTGAGGAATACAAAGAAACAATAGGTTGATTTATGAGATATATTCCGAACACCTCTGAAGCCGAAAAAGAAATCCTGAAAAAGTTGGGTCTTGAAAGCTTCAGCGAACTGATCAGTAATATTCCGGAAAAGTTTTTGAAAGATTTCAAGATTGATCTTCCTGAAAAGCTTTCGGAAAACGAACCCGAACTTGCCGCTGTCTTCTGTAACAGGTTG
>CAYTLS010000416.1:0-3284 GCA_964438745.1 uncultured bacterium | reverse complement strand
AAGCAAAACTATACCGGGGACTAACACCGGAAAAATTTCCCGTTGAAAACATTGAAAATATATTGGTTGCCGGTAAAAATGTACTGGCTGTTGAGGTTCATAATACCAATACTACATCAACAGATTTTTCTTTTATACCATATTTGGTAGTTGTATCGGAAAATCAGCCGGATTCATTGGTTTCGCCGGCTGAATTGAACTTGTCTTCGGCTGTTTTGCATACGAATTTTAAACTCAACTCTGATGGTGAAACTGTAATGTTGAGCGATTCATCGGGTCAACTTTTGGATCAGGTGGAATGGTCGAATATACCGGCCGACATTTCTTATGGACGAAAACCCGATGGCACTGATGATTGGGTCTATTTTTCTAGTCCGACGCCAGGGAAGTCTAATACTACCAATGGAGTTGATCTACTGATACCAACAGTTTCTTTTAGTGAGCCGGGTGGGTTTTATGATTCTCCGGTTACCGTTGAGATGGTTCCGGATACAGGCGATTATCGAATATTTTACACGACTGACGGATCCACACCTTCCAACGATTCCCCACAATATACCGGTCCGCTTGAACTGACTGAAACAACGGTTTTAAAAGCCCGCATTATTACCGCGGATGCTCAGTCAGGAGACATTATCACCGGGACATTTTTGATTGATACCCACCATGACCTGCCGGTAATATCCATTTCTTCAGACCCGGAAAATTTTTGGGACAATGACAGTGGCATTTATGTGCTGGGAGATTCTTATGAATTTGAGTACCCGCATTTTGGAGCAAATTTCTGGCAGGATTGGGAACGCCCGGTGTATATTGAGTTTTTTGAAACTGATCAGGAACTGGCTTTTGCGATGAGTGCCGGGGTCAAAATCTTTGGTGGATACAGCCGTGCGCAGCCGATGAAATCTCTGGCGATTTTCGCCCGCCGTCAGTATGGCGATGGCAAAATCAACCATCAACTTTTCCCCAATCTGGATATTGACGAATTTGAAAATATGGTGCTTAGAAATTCAGCCAATGATTTTCAATATACGATGCTGAGAGACGGCTTTATGCAAGGTTTGGTGGAAGGAACCCAGATTGATGTTCAGGGCTATCGTCCGGCAGTGGTTTATTTAAATGGTGACTATTGGGGAATTCATAACATTCGGGAAAAACTGAATGAGCATTATGTGGCATCCCATCATAATGTGGACCCTGACAATATTGACCTGCTGGAATCCCATGGCAATGCCAATCATGGCGATGCTGAAGCGTGGTGGAAGTTGTATAATTTTGTAGAAAATAATGATATACAGAATTTGGATAATTATGAATATATAAAAACAAAAATTGATATTGATAATTTTATAGAATATTATCTTTCCGAAATTTATTTTGACAATACGGACTGGCCCGGCAACAATATTAAATACTGGAAAGAACGGTCATCCTTAGGGAAATGGCGCTGGATACTCTTTGATACGGATTTTGGGTTTGGACTGTTCAGTGATTTTGGGTATAATGAACAAAATCGTTACAAACACAATACCCTGGCTTTTGCCCTGGCACCCAATGGACCGGGTTGGCCCAATCCACCCTGGTCGACGCTTCTGTTACGCAAATTTATGGAAAATCACATTTTCAAACGGAAGTTTGTCAATTATTTTTGTGATTTCTTGAATACTCGCTTTATACCGGGGAAGGTGGTTTCCAGTTTGGATGAGACAGCAGCTGGTATTGCTCCGGAAATGGCGGCGCATATTGATCGCTGGCCTGATATTGGATCTGTCAATAAATGGCAGAGTAACCTGGCAGTGATGAAACAATTTGGCATCTACCGCGCCGGCTACTGTTTCGCGCATCTTAATTCCACCCTGGACCTCGGCGGAACAGCTACTATTAATGTAAAAATAGAGCCGGCCGATGGCGGGATTATAAAATTGAATCATATTGCCATAAGTGAGCCGGAGTGGTCGGGTAATTATTTTGAGACCATACCGATTGATCTGGTAGCCATACCAAAACCGGGCTACCGCTTTGAAAAGTGGGACGGTGACATTATCAGCAATCAAGAAGATATAACAGACCTGAGACTAACCAGTAATCGCACCTTGCTGTGTCGTTTTACTCCCTATACCTTTGAAGAAGTTCCAGTTGTGATCAATGAAATTAATTATAAATCAGCCGTGGATTTTGACACCGGTGATTGGGTGGAACTTTATAATAATTCCGATGCAACTATTGATGTCAGTAATTGGCAGTTTATGGATGCTCAGGCGGACAATCGGTTTATCATTCCCGATGGTACCGTTATGGTCCCTGAATCTTATCTGATTTTAACCGAAAATAGTAAGGATTTTAAAAATTATCACCCGTCAGTGGAAAATAGTATTGGAGATTTTGACTTTGGGCTGAGTCGTCAGCAGGATATTGTCAGGCTTTATGACGAGGCGGGAGGGTTAGTGGATTCTGTGAATTATGCCAGCAGTTCACCCTGGCCCGAAGCACCCAATGGGAGTGGTGCCACGCTGATCCTGAAATCTCCTGATCTCAATAATCAATTGGCCGAAAACTGGACAGTTTCAGATCTCTATGGCAGTCCGGGACACAGTAATTTGCCAACAGAAATATCTCCCCCAAAGGAGATGGTTAAGCAGTTTGAACTGCAGCAAAATTTTCCAAATCCCTTCAATAGTGAGACGACAATTATCTATCACCTGGCCAAAGCCGGTCATGTGAAACTCACCCTGTTTAATCTGGCCGGAGAAAAATGTGAAGAAATTATTGATATAAACCAGCAACCGGGAATTTATAATATTTCCTTTATTCCGCCCGGGGATCTGTCCAGCGGTATCTACTTCTATGGACTCCGGATTGATGATCAATTGATTGATATTCGGAAAATGGTCTATTTGAAATAGATAATAAACCACTATTTGTTCATTTTGTTTAAAAAATTTGAAAATTCATGAATAATTAAGGTTGGGGATTAATCATTCACAATTCCCAAATCATTGATTTTCCGGGAAAGATTAGGCTGATGCATACCGAGGTTTTTGGCTGTTTGGGAAATGTTCCAGCCGAATTTTTCCAGCTGGGATCTCAGGTAATTAGTTTCAAACTCTTTTTTGGCCAGGGAAAACTCTTTTGTTTCATAGAGAATATTCTCCCCGTTACTTTCCCGGACTTGTAAATGAGGGCGTATATCCTGCTCAGTGATTTTATTATCAAGTACCAGAATATAAAGACGTTCCACCAGGTTTTTCAATTCCCTAATATTACCGGGAAAGGCATAGGATTTA
>CAYTLS010000415.1:0-3285 GCA_964438745.1 uncultured bacterium | reverse complement strand
TTCGTCCTGACTGGCATCCTTAAAACGTACCACCCGGCCACCGGAAACAGTATTATCAATCACATCACACTGCAGGTCATCGGTGATATTCAATTTGTTACCGATACGGACTTTGCGGGCCGGTTTTACCATAACTTCCCAGAGGTTGTCAGATAATTCACGCAGCAAGAAGAGCTCAACCTTTGCGTCGGTGCGGTCTTTTACCGCTTGCAATCTGGCCGGATAGACTTTGGTTTTGTTGACCACCAACAGGTCGCCTTTGCGTAAATAATCCACCACATCGGTGAATTTTTTGTGATCGATAGATTCTTCTTTTCGATCCAATACCATTAGCCGTGAATCGCCCCGTTTTTTGGTGGGGTATTTGGCTATTAGGTCTTCAGGTAATTCATAATCAAAATCGGAAAGTCTCATATTCGCTTTCTCCTAAAATTAAAACAATGTTGCTTGTTTATTATCGTTATTATTTTCTCTGTTTAAATATTGGTAACTTTTATACGTTGCTTTGCGGCCTCTTGCGGTGCGCTGAATAAAGCCTTTTTGGATTAGAAAGGGTTCATATACATCCTCGATTGTTTCCGCGTCCTCACTCAGGGCCACGGCTAAATTGTTCAACCCTACCGGGCCGCCGTCAAATTTATCAATAATGGTTTTCAGTATTTCACGATCCATATTGTCCAGACCGTTGGTGTCAATATCCAATAATTGCAGGGATTTATCGGCTGTGTCGCGATCAACCACACCATTGCCTTTTACCTGGGCATAATCCCGGGTCCGGCGCAGAATCCGGTTGGCAATACGCGGTGTGCCGCGGGAACGTCTGGCGATTTCTGTCGCTCCTTCTGAGGTTAATTCGATATTCAGAATATCAGAGGAACGCATTAAGATCTGGTACAGATCATCTTCATTGTAATAGTCCATTCGCAGAATAACGCCAAAACGGTCACGCATGGGCGACGTTAAGCGTCCCAACCGGGTCGTCGCCCCCAGCAGGGTGAACTTATCAATATTTAGCTGCACACTGCGGGCGCTGGGTCCCTTATCGATCACAATGTCAATGTTGAAGTCTTCCATGGCGGAATAAAGATATTCTTCCACAATATTATTCAGACGATGGATTTCATCAATAAAGAAAACATCCTTATAGGTCAAATTGGTCAGCATGCCAGCCAGGTCTCCGGCTTTTTCGATAACCGGGCCGGATGTGGTTTTGATATTCACCCCTAATTCCTGGGCGATAATATAGGCCAGGGTAGTCTTTCCAAGTCCGGGGGGGCCGAACAGCAACACATGATCAAGATGCTCGCCGCGTTCTTTGGCGGCTTTGATATAAATCTCAAGATTATTCACCACACTCTTCTGGCCGATGAATTCTGCCAGGGAAGCCGGACGTATACTTTTTTCTACCTCAACGTCGGCTGGTAATTTATTTGATTCTGTTATATCTGATCGCAATTTTTTTTCTTATTAATAAATTGATCCAGTTATAGTATTCCAAGTTTATGAATATAAACAAATATTTGATTTTTTCAAATATTGTTTACTTTTTTTTGATAATTTGATTTCTTTCTTTACCCACTGAAACCACGCCAGCGTTAACACCGACGATTTTTTCGATGGTCTCAATATATTTTTTGGTATTTTCAGGCAGGTCTTTCCAGTTTTTGATATGGCTGATATCTGTTTTCCAACCGGGTAATGTGATATATTCCGGTTTCAGGCCATCCAGGTTATCTTCCGGAAATTGCCCGTTTTTGTACCCGGTACAGATTTTTATTTCATCGAAAGAATCCAGCACATCCAGTTTGGTCAGAATAATGGATGTAAACCCATTGATCTGGTTGGTATAGCGGGCCAAAACGCCGTCGAACCAGCCACAGCGTCTTTTACGCTTGGTTGTGGCGCCGATTTCTCCGCCAATGGTTTGAAGTGCGTCAGCATTTTTATCAAAAAGTTCGGTTGGAAAAGGACCGGCACCGACCCGTGTCTGATAGGCTTTGTAGACACCGATCACCTCATTGATTTTGGTCGAGCCGATACCCAGGCCGGTTGAAATATTTCCCGATATGGTGTTGGAACTGGTCACAAAGGGATAAGTGCCATAATCTATGTCCAGCAAACTGCCCTGGGCGCCTTCCACTAGTATATTTTTACCCTGGTCAATCATATCATTCAGTAGGGTAATGGTATCAGCGGCATAGGCATACATTTTTTCGGCGGCAGTATAAAATTCAAAGACCTTCTCTTTCAAATCGGCCACCTGGTCTTCGTTGATCAGACATTGCTTTTCACAATCTTTTATTTTTTTCTGTAATTCAGCTTTTACCAGGGAGATATTTTTTAAATCTTTGAACAATAAGCCTTTGCGGGCTACTTTATCAGTATAGCAGGGGCCAATCCCTTTTTTAGTAGTACCCAGGGCTTTTTTCCCCAGTGAACTTTCCATGTGGCTGTCCAGTTCTTTGTGCAATGGCGTTACGACATTCGCCAGATAGGAGATATGGAGACGGTCACGAACAGAGAGTCCCTTGCCTTCCACCATGTCGATCTCTTCCATCAGCAAAACCGGATCGATAACCATTCCATTGCCCAGGATACATTTTACATCGGGGCGCATTACACCACTGGGTAATTGGTGCAGAATTGTTTCTTCTTCCCGGATTAATATTGTATGGCCGGCATTTGCTCCGCCCTGAAACCGAGCGACACAATCAACTTTATCAGAGAGCATATCAACAATTTTACCTTTGCCCTCATCGCCCCATTGCGCGCCTAGTATTGATACAACTGACATTTATACCACCCTTCTAAAAATATAAAATGCCCCCGATGTAGGGAGCATTTTATTTGTTAAAGCTATTAGTTGGAAATTTATCATTTTTGTTTTTGCAGTCTGTTTTCCCATTGGATAATAACCGGTCCGGCAATAAAGATTGAAGAATATGTACCCACAATAACACCAATGATCATGGTATATGCAAAAATCTGAACTTCACCATGAGAGAATGCCAATACAACCACCACCACTAAGGTCGTTAAGGATGTGATGATTGTTCTGGAAATAGTCTGATTGATACTATTGTTAACCAGAGTGGAAATGTCCACGCGTTTGTTCTTTTTGCGGTTTTCACGAATACGGTCGTAAAGCACGATTGTATCATTCAGTGAATAACCGACAATCGTTAAAAAGGCCGCAATGGTTGACACGGATATTTCAAATTGCATAAAGGAAAATATTCCCAGGGTAAAAAGGACATCGTGAATCAATGCTACCACAGCACCGAT
>CAYTLS010000414.1:0-3300 GCA_964438745.1 uncultured bacterium | reverse complement strand
TTCCGGCAGAAACCGGATGTTATATGAATTTCACAATTTATCTGTTTAGTATTTTTTTATAAATTGCTAATTTTATTCGCTTTACTTTAAAAAATTGAAAATTCATGAATAATTCAGGTTAAGATATAGAATTATTTGAGAATATAAAAAATAAATTCAGGTAAATTTAATTTTGTTATTTATTGGATAATCTTGAAAAACAAAATAAGTTTGTTTCATGAAGAAATCAAAATTACTGGACTACAGGGACTATGTGGAAAGATACCGGGATATTGTCGATGATTTCGATGCATTTCTTGAATACTCCAATAGGCCATTGCCAAAAATTATCTGGACCAACCTGCTGAAAACACAGGTATCAGCTATTGGATCACTACTGAATACTAATAAGATCAATTCTTCGCCCATTGATTGGTGGCCCGGCGCCTTCAAAATTAACAGCCCCTTTAAACCCGGCAAAACCATCGAATTTCTCTCCGGACAAATCCATGTTCAGGAAGAGGTTTCCATGCTGCCGGTAATGGCAGTGGATCCGCAACCCAATGAAACAATACTGGACATGTGTGCCGCGCCAGGCAATAAAACCGCAGGATTATGCCTGAAATTAAAAGAAAGCGGCCTGGTCGTTGGCAATGATCTGAAAAGCGGTCGTATCGCACTGCTGCAAAATACCATTACCCGCCTGGGGTTCACCAATTGTCTGATCACACAGCAGGACGGCCTGGATATATCAACGGACCACTATTTTGATAAAATCCTGGTGGATGCTCCCTGCTCAGCTGAAGGCAATATACGGAAAAGCAAATGGAGCCGGCGCAATCAATCACGAACAGAGAAATACCGGCCCATTCAGCAAGCCCTGCTGAAACAGGCCCTGAGGCTGGTAAAAAAAGGTGGCGCGGTCATCTACAGCACCTGTACCTACTCACCAATTGAAAACGAAATGGTGGTGAACTCAGTATTGGGCCCAAATATTCGAATCGAACCCATCGGTCTTCCGAAAAGTCTCACTTATTCGCCGGGTATAACTGAATGGGAGGGCGAAAAGCTTGATCCTTCCCTGGCCCAAAGCTGCCGATTCTGGCCCCATCAAAATGATACCGGAGGGTTTTACGTTGCAAAACTCAGAAAAGAGTAGACCCTATCCACAGGATCAGGAACTAAAAGATTTTCTAACCCAACAATTTGGGTTTTATCCTGATTTACTGGCCGCTTATTATTTTTATGATTCTTTGGAAAACAATATTCTTTTTCTCTCCAATCAACCGGAAATCCCCCGGACAACCAATATTACTCAAATCGGTCTTCCCGCCTACAAAGGGATCTATCCACGGGGATATGTCACCAATGCCTTTATTTACCGGTTTGGGAAACATGCGGTCAGAAATGTGATAGATATTAACACTTCCCTTTTGCCGGCATTACTTAATCGTGAAGGCATTCCGCTGGAAAAGAAAATCGACCACTCCGGACATCAAATTATCCGGAGTGGAAAATATATATTGGGGCGTGGCTGGCTACGTGATGGAAACCTCTACATGGACGCGCCCAAAATCTGGAAACAGAATTTACTTTGAGGCCTGGGCTACGATCTGATATAATTTTTCGCCCCGCTCGTCATTGGTACCGGCTTTTATTGTGAACCCGCTAAACCCCTGATTCTGGAAAGGCAACAAGTCACTGAGAACAATTTTATTGGAGACAGCAGCGGTGCCGGTCAATCCGGGCAAATGATTAAATGCCGGATACTCTTTCACCATTACAACCCCTTCTTCCAAGACAATTGCCGTCTCGGGTTCAAGAAGCGGATCTATATTTATCACCCGTGTATTCGACGGTGAAAAATCCACCTGATTTTGAGAATAATTCCTGAGCACAGAAGGTGTCCTGTTCCGGTTTGATCAGAATGTTAAGATTAACAATCTCCTTTTCATTGAGGAATTTCGTCAGAATTTTTTCAGATAGCGGCCGGGAATTTTGATGTAATTTGCTTTGTAATTTTAAATAGACCACCAGATAAGTGGCCATTACCAGAAATAAGAGGATATTTACACTCAGAAATATTAACTCCCGGTTTATATGAATTTTCACATACATCCAAAAAATTGAAAAACCAGTGGCATAAGTATAACTATACAATAAAATGTGATAGAACTTTTTAAATCCCCGGCTGATTTCCGGTTGATAAAATTGTTTTGGCAGCAATAGTATGATATTTTTTGGGGTTTCTCTCCGGGGTGTCAGCGTAATCTGCTTAAGCCTGGCGGTAGACTTAGCAAGAAACTTTGTGATGATCGTCGACCGTCCCAGAAAATGTTTCACAAAAATCCACAGCCCCAAGACTGCCAGGGCGGCGCCCATGAAATTATATATAAAGGATATACTCAACCCGATCATTGGCAACAGGACCGCAATGATAACTTCATAGGGCTCTGTTTTTACAATCCTTATCTCCTCTATTTTAGAATCAATTGTCATACGCTGTTTTCCTCCGGTTTATTAGCAAATATAGGGCATAAATAAAAATTATAAAAAAAGTCTTTGCCTTTTTTATTAAGAGCATTAAATTTGCCTGCTTTTGAAAATGATGACGACAAAACAACTCAAAAAGAGTTTGTATAGATTTGATGTGGCTCCTTAGCTCAGTCGGTAGAGCAGGGGACTGAAAATCCCTGTGTCCCTGGTTCGATTCCGGGAGGAGCCACGATCTTAAACCCTCATAATCAATAGGTTATGAGGGTTTTTTGTTTTATAACCATTAGTACGAAAAGTGGGTAAAACGGCCAAAATGGGACAAAAAATGACATGCATGGTAAAAAAATGGTAACTTTTTTGAACCATATTTTCCCTCTGAAATGACTGCTGTTTCACCTAAAATTTAAACCATCATGGTAAAATATCATAAATCATCCAATTTGGCTATATCATCTGCAAGTTGTGATTCCAGTATCGTTGCATAGTGTTTCTGGGTGACCGTGACAGAGGAATGATCCATTAGTTTTGACACCGCGAATATCGACACTCCTTTCTGAATCAATAAACTACCAAAGGTTTTGCGTAGGGTATGAATGTTGGCATTTTCAATGTTTGCCTTTGCATAGTACTTCTTTATTTTTCTAAAACTGTAGTAGTAGCTCACCTCAAAAGGATACTGTAATTTCATGTCTTTTCTTCGACACAATATTTCCATCAGGGTCTTGTTTATTGGAACATACCTGGTTTTATTCCCTTTTGTTTTGAGTTTAATGCGTTTGTTTGTAAAATCAATCCAAATGTTAGAAGGATTGAGAAAAAAAGTTT
>CAYTLS010000413.1:0-3309 GCA_964438745.1 uncultured bacterium | reverse complement strand
ACCAACCATAATAGCAGTTGGCGTGGCCAGTCCCAGGGCGCATGGACAAGAAATAACCAGAACCGAGACCCCTGCTACAAAAGCGGCTGACAGGACTCCGCCAATAAAAAACCAGAGCAAAAAAGTGATCACAGCGATGGTGACAACCACCGGAACAAAAATAGCAGAAATTTTATCGGCCAGACGTTGAATGGGAGGCTGACTCGCCTGAGCTTCTTCAACCACCCGAACAATATTTGCAAGTACAGTATCCTTGCCAATACCCGTAGCGACAAAATTAAAAGAGCCATGTTTATTAACAGTACCGCTGTAGACCAGGTCATCAACCGATTTTTCCACCGGTAAACTTTCTCCGGTCAACATGGTTTCGTCAATTGATGATTTGCCGGATTTAATAACCCCATCCACCGGTATACGCTCTCCGGGACGAACGATAATTTCATCACCTTTTTCAACTAATTCTATCGGTACATCTTCACTACCATTCTCTTTCTGAACACGAGCGGTTTTAGGCTGCAGACCAATTAATTTTTTAATAGCTTCCGAGGTTTTTCCCTTGGCTTTGGCTTCAAAATACTTCCCCAGCAGAATCAGCGTTATCAATATACCAGACGCTTCAAAATACAACTCCGGATGAACGCCCTCGGGATAGACTCTGAAAAAACCATTGTAAACACTGAAAAAATAAGCGGCGGAAGTACCAAGCGCGACTAATAAATCCATTCCCGGACTACCGGCTTTCAGACTGTAATAAGCGGTCTTATAAAATTTCCAGCCAATGATAAACTGAATCGGTGTGGTAAAAATAAATTGAACCCAGGGATTATGGAGTAAGGGCGCGTGAATTTTGAATACCATCGAGATCATTGCCAATAGCAAGGGAAAACTGAGAATAACAGCGGCAACTAACCTGGTTTTTAACTGGCGGGATTCATTGTCGATTTCCGGCTGATTATCCTTTGCCAGTTCAGCTGAATAGCCGGCTTCCTCGACTGCCTCTATTAACTCTTTTTCAGAGATGTCGCTGCTGTCAAAAGTAACGATGGCCGTTTCCATGGCCAGGTTGACTGCAGCCTCCTGTACCCCTTCTTTTTTGTTCAGGGTTTTCTCAACAGCTTTGACACAATTAACACAGGTCATTCCACCAATATTTAATTCCACTTCCTGGATGGCAGTATCTTTGGCTGAGTATCCCAGTTCTTGAATCGTGTCATAAATTTCATCAGGATTAATTTTGGATTCATCAAAATCAAGGATCGCACTATTGGTTGACAGGTTTACTTTTACATCGTTTACGCCCACCTTTTTAGTGAGCCCCTTTTCGATAGCGAGCGCGCAATTGGCACAACTCATTCCTTTTATATCTATTTTTTTGTGGTTCAATGACTCTCCTGTTTATAAGGCTGTTTTGATAACTTCGTTTAATATTGTCTCAATTTTATCAGTAATTGATTCAATGGGTTTCGAGTAAAAAAATGTGCTGATAAAGGTGGGTTTCTGAAATTCAATCTTAGTTTCATTGCCATCTTGATACAAGGCTATTTTACAGGGTAAAAAGACACCGGCGCTTTTTTTCTGGGAGAGAATTTCCTGGGCAAATTTAGGATTGCAAACTTCAAGTATCACATAATCATCATAATCAATATCTAAGGCAGAACTGATTTTTTCCGATAAATCCAGTTCATTTAGTACTTTGAAACCGGATTTCTCTATTTCATTTTTTATAGTTGTTGTTACTTCATTCACACTTTTTTTACTTTTGTATTTCAAACTAAAATCTTTCATAGTTTCTCCTTTGCTTTTCCTACTTTTTAAATATGATTAACAATGTAATTATAGGTTACAAATTATTTTTATCTATTTCAAAATTACAGAAGTATAGAATATCCATATTGGTCATATTTTTTTGAAAAGTGCAGTTTGAAAATGTCCGTCTGGGTTTTGCGAACTTCACCTGAATTATTCATGAATTTCCAAATTATTTAGGCAAAATTAATAATTTGCTAAATGCATAATATAAAAATGACCTGGACAATGTATGGATCCCATGGTTTTTGACGGATGGAACATCCGGCTTTTGACGGAAGAAAATCTATCGACGTGAAGATGATGCTGTTCGTATTTTTATGATTAACGCAGGCATCTGCAAAAACACCCCTTATTGCCGGAATAGAATCAATCCTATTGCTGGAGTGGAATCCTGAAGGTAAAGGTGCTTCCCTGATCCACGCCTTCACTTTCCGCCCGGATAGTTCCGCCATGCAGTTCGACCAGCTGTTTTGTGAGGGAAAGTCCCAGGCCGGTGCCTTTATATTTTTTTGAGAAACTGGAGTCTATTTGTTCAAATTTTTTAAAAATTTTATCCAGGTTGTCCTGGCTAATACCAATACCGGTATCTGTAATTGATACCTCCATGTTTTGATCACTAGTCCGGCAGAAAATTGAAATATTTCCCCCATCAGGAGTGAATTTAACGGCATTGGATAACAGGTTATACATGATCTGTTTCATTTTTCTTTCATCAGCAATGAATTTATGGTCATCCACACTGGCATCAATATCCTGTTTGATTTTGATATTGTGCTTAAAGGCTTTTTCTTTAATCATCACCACACTGTTGCGTATGATATGATGAATTTTAATATCCTTTGTTTCCAGTGACATTTTGCCGGCTTCAACCTTTGACAAGTCCAGAATATCGTTGATCAGATCCAGTAAGTGAGTACCGCTGATTAGAATATTGTTCACATATTTTTTTTGTTTTGTATTTAATTCGCCAAAAAGTTCATCTTCCAGAAGTTCCGAATAGCCAATCACAGAATTCAGTGGTGTTCGAAGTTCATGACTCATATTGGCGAGGAATTCACTTTTGGATTTATTGGCGATTTCAGCATGGCGCTTGGCAATATTGGCCTCAATGATATTGTGCTTGATACTTGTAATATCATGGCAGAAAACGCGAATAATATCATGTTCCGGCATAAAATATATATATTGGTCAAAATATTCGTCAAAAACCTTAATTTCACGGGACAGGAAGGTTTTATTTTCATCGTGTAATTCCTCGATGATTTCTTTTATACCGGACAAAATAGGATGATTAAATTTTTCTTCAAAAAGGGGGTAGTGGAAGTGAGCGATAATAAAGGGGATACAGGTACTTCAAGCGCGCTTTATGGTTTAGGGGTTATCGGGGCAGCTGTCTATTATGTTTCGACTGCCACAACATTTTGGATGGGGGCTTTAGGCATTCTGAAAGCCTTTGTCTGGCCGGCCTTTCTCGTTTTCGAAGCATTGAAGTATTTGGGC
>CAYTLS010000412.1:0-3310 GCA_964438745.1 uncultured bacterium | reverse complement strand
GACACAGTGAATGTGACCACCTGGTTTAAAGACCAGATTGGTTTTTCAAATGTGGAAACCCGTGCAGGAGATGCATCCGGACGCAAGTGGGTTTCATGGAATACCTCCAGTGCCTACCGCATTAATGAAGGGCTAATCACCAATTATCCCTATAAACTGGATGACCCTATGGATTCAACGATTCAAATTGGGACAACCCATGACCAGTATTGGGAAATTGATATGGAAAATGATAAATTTAAAGATCAGGAAGAAGACATTAATAAATTGATTAAGGAAAAAGCGAAAAATGCAGAAAGTTTACAATAAGATACTTAGCGTCTCAGGAAATGTGATTACAGTCAGAGCTTCAGGTGTTTCTTATGAAGAACTGGCTGAAATTAAAACCCGCCGTGGTAAATCTCTTGCCCAGGTAATCAAACTTGAAAAAGATTTAGTCTCTCTTCAGGTCTTTGCCGGTAGCCAGGGAATTGCCACTAATGATGAAGTTCGCTTCCTTGGTAACCCTATGCGGGTAACATTTTCTGAAGATATGTTGGGACGAGTGTTTAATGGTAGTGGTGTGCCTCGTGATAAAGGCCCCTCCCTGAACGAGAATCTAATAGAAATTGCCGGCCCCTCCGTGAATCCGGCGAAACGAATTATTCCCGAAAATATGATCAGAACCAATATTCCCATGATCGATGTGTTCAACTCTCTGGTAAGATCACAGAAACTGCCGATTTTTTCAGTTTCCGGTGAACCTTATAACCAATTGCTGGCGCGAATCGCTATGCAGGCGGAAGTTGATACCATTATTCTCGGGGGTATCGGTTTGAAATATGATGAATATATGTATTTTAAAAATGAATTGGAAAAAGGCGGCGCTTTGGACCGGACGGTGTTTTTTATGCATACTGCATCCGATCCGATCGTGGAAGGCCTGATGGTGCCGGATCTCTCCCTGGCAGTGGCGGAAAAATTCGCTCTCAATGGCAAAGATGTACTGGTGTTGTTGACTGATATGACCAACTTCTCCGATTCATTAAAAGAAATTGCGATTACCATGGAACAGGTGCCTTCCAACCGTGGCTATCCCGGTGACCTTTACTCACAGCTGGCGGCCCGTTATGAAAAAGCCGTTGACTTTGAAGGTTCCGGCTCCGTAACCATTCTGGCGGTAACCACCATGCCCGGTGATGATGTCACCCATCCCGTACCTGATAATACCGGTTATATTACAGAAGGACAGTTTTATTTAAGAAATGGTCGAATCGAACCCTTTGGGTCCTTAAGTCGTTTGAAACAGCAGGTCAATGATAAGACCCGCGACGATCACCGCGCTATTATGGATGGTATGATTCAGTTATATGCTGATTATAATGAAACTGAAGAAAAACGGTCCATGGGATTCCGCATGACTGATTGGGACAAAAAATTGCTCAAATATGGTGAAATGTTTGAGTCGGGAATGATGGATCTTTCCGTCAATATTCCCCTGGAAAAAGCCCTGGACCGCGGCTGGGAGATTCTGGCCGAATGCTTTAAGCCGGAAGAAACCGGATTAAAATCTGATTTGATCAAAAATTTCTGGCCTAAGAAAAGTGAAGCCAAAGATCTTGAAGCGGATGATTCGAAGTCGGAAAAGGCCAAGGAAAACAAAGAAGGCGACAGCCAGGAAACCAAAACAGAAGCATCCAAAGGCAAGGATCAAAAAAAGGACAAGGCCAAAAAAGATAAAAAAGATAACTCGACCGGGAAAAAATAATGGCAAAGATTCGATTAACAAAAAACGAATTAAAAACTCAAAAAGATCAATTAAAGCGGTTTACCCGCTACCTTCCGACTCTGGAATTAAAAAAGGCCCAATTGATCTCAGAAGTTCGTCGGATTAATCGCGAAATAAGTGAGATCAGAGAAAAAATGGCCGCACAGGAAGCCGGTATCAAGCCATGGATCGATGTCTTTGGCGAAGATATTGACCTGAGTGAACTGTTCAGCGTCGAAGAAGTTATCACTGAAACCGGGAATATTGCCGGTATTGATATACCCATTTTTAAAGAGGTAAAATACGAAGAGAAGGAATATGATCTTTTCGATACGCCTCTCTGGGTTGACCGCGGACTGGAAGAAATTAAAAAGTATGTTGACCTTAAAATCAAAATATCAATCATGGAACAGCAGATTGAAGCCCTGGAAAAGGAACTGCAAACCACGATTCAGCGGATCAACCTGTTCGATAAAATCAAGATCCCGGAAGCAAAAGCGGCCATCAAAAAGATACGGATTTATCTTGGCGATGTGCAGACAGCCGAAGTGGTAAGAGGAAAAATCTCAAAGAAGAAAATTGAGAAGAAAAAAGAAAAGGCCATTGCATGATTGTTAATATGAAAAAAGTCACTCTCCTAATGAGTGGTGACCATAGAAATCAGGCCCTGGAAAAACTACGACAACTGGGTGTTTTGCATATACACAACGTAAATCAGCCTGTGGATGATAGTATTTCCTCTCTGCATTCAGATATCAGTGCTGTGGAAAGCGCTTTGAAAGCCCTGGAAAAGCACCGCGAAGAGGTCAATCAAAAAACAAAAGATAATCCTCATGAAATAGTCAAAGAATTTCATAAGCTGGAATCGAAAAAAGAACGCCTGGAAGATGAGATCGTTCAAATTCTGGACGAATACAATTGGTATCAGAAATGGGGAAAAATCAATATCGCGGACCTCAACTATCTGGCTGATAAAGGTCTCTATGTAAAATTATATGAAGCTGATAAATCGGTACAGAAAAAATTACCGGAAGATAAAATCGTTTTTGTCGTCGATGAAACCAAAGGTGGCCTGCTACTGGCTATGGTTTCGGATGATAAGGATGCCAGACTTTTAGATTTGAAACCCGAAAGCCTTCCGGAAAATCCCGTCGATGAAGTGGAACGGGAAGTGGATGTTTATAAAAAGCAAATTGGATCTGTTGACCGTGAAATCAAGCAACTGGCTGATTTTTATGATTTGATGGAACTGTATAAAAATGACCTGGAACAAAAGTTGGAATTTCAATTGGTCAAACATGGTATGGGAAGCGCGGAAGTCATCAGCTATCTGCAGGGCTATTGCCCGGAAGAAAAGGTCAATGACCTGAAGCAAACCGCTGAAGCGGCCGGCTGGGGTTACATGATCGCTGAACCGGAAGAAACGGATAATCCGCCGACATTACTAAAAAATGAAAAATGGGTGCGAATCATTCAGCCCGTTTTTGACTTTTTGGGAACTATGCCGGGATATCGTGAATTTGATATCAGTCGATATTTTTTGATCTTTTTCTCGCTTTATTT
>CAYTLS010000411.1:0-3317 GCA_964438745.1 uncultured bacterium | reverse complement strand
CCCTAAAAACTCTTTCAGTGTCCATCGGTCCCAATAGTTTGAAACCTGTTAAATGACCCGACACGGTACCTCAAAATTTTACATCCTTTTGCTTAACAGGTAATCATTACGTTCCGTCGAATTGCTACAATAATAGAATAACAGTACTCAGCTAATACTATTGACAAATTCACAAAAATATTATACTCTTTATATTGAACCAGATGAACTTTATTGAATAAACTAAAGGGAGCCTGAATATGTTAAGATGGACACTCTTATTCCTTATCGTAGCAATTATTGCCGGATTATTAGGATTTACTGGTATTGCCGCTGCAGCTGCTAGTGTAGCCAGAATTATATTTTTCTTATTTTTAATATTATTTGTGGCTGTGTTAATCTTTGGCGTGGTTCGAAAGCCTCGTAATTAGTAAGAGAATATTACAAAATTTCCAGATAGGACAGAATATCCTGGATATTCCGTTTATTATTGCTCATAGCGACAATAATTTTTTCCTTTAGGTCTGCCGCAGTTTCTATTTTTTCACGTCTTGATTTTGAAATAGGATCCATAATCGTGTCGAGATATTTTTCCTGAAGCAGATCATCATCAGATACCATAATGTGGTAAAGATCGCGAATATATTTCAGAAAATAATAATCCATAAACAGCTGGTTGAACTGTTCTTCTTTATCCTTGATCCTATTAGAAATCACAGTAAATAGTTTCGTGGAAATCGGGTCGGGAATTTCAAGATGAGCCTTCAGCACAAAGAGAAAGTTTTCCAGATCACGCAGTCCACCGGGCGATTCCTTGATATCAATTGACGGAATTTTCTCATGATAGGAGTTTCGTGATCGCATTTCTTCCTGTAATTGTTTAATAAAGAGATCCTTTTGTGAGAAGATGTAAGGATAAACAATCTTTTCATAAAAAGATTTGGTAAAACGCGAATTTCCCACAATCATTCGGGATCCCAGCAATTGTGATTTTTCGATGAAAACTTCATCGTCAGGATTTTCAAACAACTCGATCAATTGTGAAAAAGTGGTGACATAATTTCTAAACCGGTCAGCAAATTTATAATGGGGCATGATCGAGCGGCGAATAATATGTTTATTCATCAGCATCACAATATCATTGGCAAAGGTGATCATCTCCTCATCATCGGAATTGAGTAAAATAATAAGATCATAATCATCGTCAAAGGCCTGGCTGCGGGCGTGACCACCGGCGGCGTAGACCGCCAGCAGATCCTTGGTTAGCGGCTTGCTATTATATTTTTTCACCACCTGTTCACGACAGAGTTCAAAAAGAATCTGCAGGTAGTTATCAGAAAAGATTGTAAACTCCCGGTTGATAACACCAAAAAAAGTTCCGTTAATCGCATTAATCCCAAGGCGCATAAATTCAAAATCATAATAACTGTTCAGTTTTTCAATTCGCTCATCAATGCTACTGAAATTATCAATATTTCCCAATAATCCTTCTGTTAATTTTCTGAATTTCATGGGATTATTGAAGTCAATCAGGTAACTGTGATAGGTGTTGAATACCCGGTTAAGAAACCGCTTGAAAAAGTAACTGGAATTGTAATGTAATTTACAGAGGCTCAGTAATTTTTTACGGGACTTATTGACTTCGGGGTCCATGATCGGCAGGTTTAGGGTATCGATCAGATACTTTACCAGGTCTTCATTGAGCAGAGAAATAAAATTGTACATCTTTTTTGGGTGATAGTCGAGTACTTTACCAAAATTTCCAATATCCCGTAACCGCGACTTAATGTTGAGGATAAAACAGGCCAGAAAATCCTGACAAATATCAGTTTCAATAAATAACGGGTTTTTTGATTTTATCGTCGTGAACAGAGATATCAGCGTGTAGGGTGAGCGGGAGCCCCATTTGATATATGCGTCATAAATCTCCGGTAACTCCTCTTTGGGTGTATTTTTGAGGTCATCTATAAACCGGTCGAGAACTTTGGAGTCATTGCGGTCCATGGCCATCAAAATATCATCCCAAAATCGGGTACCGCTAAAAAAGCGGGTGGATTGGATAAAATCCTTTGGTAAATTTTTGGTGGACATAGATTTTTCACGGTCACTATTGGTAGAATTGAAATAGGAAAAAACCGTAATTTTACCCAGGTGCTGGGTGATATGGCGTACAATCCGCTTTGCGCTGTACTGGGCTACTTTTACCTGGTCCTGGTAATGGATCAGCAATTGCGTTACCGAACTGGCGTAACTGGTATCCTCATATCCCATATAAAAGGCGACTTTCTGAAGATTATCCAGCATTCCCTCCTCTTCCAGAGAAATCTCCTCTTCCTGCACCACGTAGAGTTGATAGAGAAAGCGAAAGGTTTCAATAAAGGTAAAAGAGCGATAGAGAGAATAGAGATCATCCTTTTGTTCGGGAATTTCATCGATCAATGCGGTCAGGGCATCAAGGCTGGTTCCCTGGGTTATTCCTTTCCAGGTTCGCAGCGCGAAGACAATGGCCTTGATCAGCCGCAGCGCATCTTTCTTGGGATTCAACAGATTTTCCACCGGCATTCGCATAATCAGATCATTGATCTCTCCCAATAATCCACGCAAATACCCTTCATGATATTTATTATCCTTGCCTTCCCGGTAAAAATAGCGGTTGATCAGTTCACTCTTGAAATCATGAAAAATAGAAAAATTTCCCAGAATATGTACGGCATTAAGCATTTCACTGATCAGGACAAAACTAGTGATCTTGTCATCCAGCAAATCATGATATTCCTGAATAGATGCAGAATAGCCGCGTCCGCCTACATGTTCGGAAAGATGAAAGTGTAAGGGACTGGCATGTTTTAGCATCTCGCGATTCAGTTTGGCAAAAGCGGACGTCAAAATTTCACGACCCTCCTTGCCACGGTCAATCACCCCCAGGTCAATATCATCCTGGTCCACTTTCGTTCCCACGCCACACACCATAAAAGGCGGCACCTCTTTGTCTTCCATAAATAATTTTAATAACACGCGCATATAAGCGCCGGACAACAGGCGGAAATCATTTCCCGTTCTGGTCAGGAAAGAATGAAACACATTATATTTGCTGGTAGAAGTGATCGAAAGTTTGAGATTTAAAACATCCACGGCCTTAAAATTCAGCATCAGAAACTGGATGGAATAATAGCACCCCAACAGATCAAGAACTGTTTCCTTGTCAGTGATATAAGAGGCAATTTTGTTCATAACCTCTTCGGGATTACTGGAAAAGCGGTGGAGGCGGGTCTGGTCGGCGAGACGATTTTCTTCAATTAATGAAAAGAGCGTATCAAAATGCTTTTCTATATAAACCA
>CAYTLS010000410.1:0-3318 GCA_964438745.1 uncultured bacterium | reverse complement strand
ATAAATTTATTCATTCACACTAATTCGAACTTAGGAGGGTTCTATTTTGAAAGAATTTCAAACAAACGAAATCAGAAACATTGCATTACTGGGACATGCTGCATCAGGAAAAACTTCTTTGGTTGAAGGTATCTTGCATTATACAGGCGCAACAACCAAACTGGGTAGAATTGATGAAGGAAACACAAAGTCAGATTATACAGATATAGAAAAAGAGAAAAAACACTCCATAAATTCTACTGTATTATTTGCTGAACACAAAAAAAATAAGATCAATATGATCGACACTCCGGGTTATCTTGATTTTATCGGCGAAGCCGTTGGTGCTACACGGGTTGCAGACATGGGATTGATTTGTGTTCACGCTGAAACCGGCTGTGAAGTAGGTACTGATTTGGTATATAAATTTGCTAAAGATGATAATATTGCGGTTTCTTTTGCTGTTAATCATCTTGATAGAGAAAAAGCAGATTTTGATAAAATCGTTGATGACCTGAAAAAACTTTATGGCAATGCCGTTGTCCCTTTTATGATTCCCGTTAATCATGGCGCTGCTTTTTCCAAAGTTGCCGATGTGGTCAGCCAGAAAATATTCACCTTCTCAGTTGACGGCAAAGGAAAAATGTCGTCTGAAGAACTGACCGGTGATATCAAAGACAAAGTCGAATCCATTCGAGAACAACTCATCGAAGCAGTTGCTGAATCCGATGAAGAATTGCTGGAAAAGTTTTTTGAAGCCGGCGATTTGACTGAAGAAGAATTGATGAAGGGAATTAATTCCGCAATCGCATCCCGCCAGTTATTTCCGGTCTTTGCGGTTTCAGCATTTACAAATGTGGGTACGGGTGCCTTACTGGATAACCTTATAAAATATTGTCCGGCGCCTAACCAAACGGTGCCTAAAAAAGCCCAGAAAAACGGTGAAGAAATTGAAGTCAAAATTGACGATACTGATAAAACCTCTATCTTCATCTTCAAAACTTCTGCTGAATCCCATGTGGGTGAATTATCAATCTTTAAAGTAATGACCGGAAATCTTTCCGGCGGTATCGATCTTTATAATGTTAAATCCCACAAAACTGAAAAATTCTCGCAGATATATGTCCTGAACGCTAAAGAAAAAGCTGAAGTCGCCCATTTGCATGCCGGTGATATTGGTACTGTTACAAAATTAAAAAACACACACACTTCCGATACGATATGTGAAAAGGATATGAAAATAGAATATCCAAAAATCGAGTGGCCGCTACCGGTTATTTCTGAAGCAATTGAACCGAAATCAAGATCTGATGAAGACAAACTCAAAGAAGGCCTGCAAACATTGGTTGACGAAGATCCGACTTTCTCCTATGAAATTGATCCTGAATTGAAACAAACTGTTATTCATGGTCAAGGTGCTCTTCATCTTAAAATCATGCTTGAAAAATTAAAAAATAAATTTGGCGTTGATGTTGATACTAAACAGCCAAAAATTCCTTTCAGAGAAACAATTACCAAACCCGGCGAAGGTAAATATCGTCATAAAAAACAATCCGGTGGCGCGGGACAGTTCGGCGAAGTCTGGCTGCGTGTTAAACCTGCCCCAAAAGGCAGTGGGGTCGTTTTCAAAGAATCATTGGTCGGACAAAATGTTGACCGTGGCTTTGTACCATCAGTTGAAAAAGGTGTCAAACAAATCTGTAACGAAGGGATTGTTGCCGGTTACAAAGTAACTGATATTGAAGTGGATTTTTATGATGGTAAAATGCACCCGGTAGATTCCAAAGACATCGCTTTTCAGATCGCTGGTAAAGGCGCCTTAAAAGAATGTTTTAAAGTTGCTAAACCCGTTTTACTGGAGCCCATTTATAATTTGGAAGTAACTGTACCTGAAGATTACATGGGCGATGTAATGGGTGATGTCTCTACACGCCGTGGAAAAGTTTCCGGTATGGGTACTGAAGGCAAATATCAGATTATCAAGGCCCAGGTACCGCTATCAGAACTTTACCATTATGGGACATCCTTACGTTCCATGACACAGGGTAAAGGTCTTTTCAAGAAGAAATTTTCTCATTATGATAAAGTACCCGGAGATGTCCAGGAAAAAGTGATTGCTGAATCAAATAAAAAAGAGTCTGAATAATAAATGCAACAGGATAAACTCTGGGCGCCTTGGCGCATGGAATACATATTAAGCAAGAAACCCAAACAATGCTTTTTATGCCAATATCCGCAAGAAAATAATGATCAAAAGCGTCTCATCCTCTATCGCGGGGATGAGACCTTTATCATCATGAATTACTATCCCTATAACAATGGTCATTTGTTGATCGCACCCTACCAGCACACAAATCAATTATCAGATCTATCAAATGCAGCTAAACTGGAAATGATGCAGTTGGTTGAGGCTTCCATAAACATCTTAGGGAAGGCCATGAATGCACAAGGGTTTAATACGGGATTAAATTTTGGCCAGGTGGGTGGTGCAGGCGTCAAGGATCATCTGCATATGCATGTTGTTCCCCGTTGGAACGGCGACACCAATTTTATGCCAATCACCGGGCATACAAAAGTGATTTCAGAAGGACTGGAAGAAACCTGGTCTAAACTCTATCAATATTACCAAAAATTGTAATTTTTCTGTTGCAAGATAGTATTTATTGCTCTAAATTTAGCCCGTTCTTTTTGATAGTGATTCCGGCCTAGTTCAGTTGGTAAAGTCCGGCAGTTGCCGGTTTATCAATTTGTTAGTTGTTCAAGAAATTGAGCAGAATCACATGAAAAAAATATTCCGGAGTAGCTCAGTTGGTAGAGCAGGTGGCTGTTAACCACTTTGTCGGGAGTTCAAGTCTCTCCTCCGGAGCAAAAAATTAAAGGTCTCTATTTTCGAGACCTTTTTTTCTATATTTAAAGCAACTCTAAACTGTAAGTGCCTATTTTGTAGAACGACCTTCCAGATCGTGCAATAGTCGTAAATTCACCAAAATCAACAATATCCCCAAAAATCAGTAAGCCAAACCAAATGAATACCATTACGCAAGCAGGGTGCTTGTGCTACATCATACCCTATTGCAATTCATTATCAGGAAATCTTTTATCGATTCGATATCAATCCCGAAGAGATGACATGATTATAAAACAGATACATTCAAAAAGAGGACAACCCTGAAAGGGTGAAAGAAAGGTCTACTTCAAGGCATCAACAAACCGCTTCGTAATATGATGTGGTCGTGTGATCACCGAACCAACCACCATAGAAAAAACACCGAGGTCATACACTCGTTTAGCATCCTCGGGTGCCCAGATACGGCCCTCTGCAATAATCGAGATCGGAAG
>CAYTLS010000409.1:0-3337 GCA_964438745.1 uncultured bacterium | reverse complement strand
GAATAGCCTTCCCGGCGCATAGTTTCAATAAGGACCGCCATTTGTAATTCACCTCGGCCGGAAATTTTGAAGCAATCCTTTCGATTCGGCACCTCTTCCAGTGTCAGCGCCACATTATTGATGATCTCATGGTCCAGCCGTTCCCGTAAATGCCTACTGGTCAGATATTCACCTTCATCAGCGAATGGAGAATTATTAATGTAAAAGATCATAGAGACAGTGGGTTTATCGATTTTGATACGGGGAAGCGGGGCCGGATCTTCATTAGATGATAGGGAATCACCGATTTTCAGATTTTTAATTCCGGCAATACCGATAATATCACCGGCTTCAACCTCTTCTACCTTGGTTTTTTTAAGACCGCTAAAGGTATAGAGCACTGATAATTGGGTATTTGAAACCATCTCGTCTTTGTAACAAATGGTGTAATTGGTGTTGAGCTTAAGTTTTCCGTTTTTTAACCGTCCAATGCCGATCAAACCGACATATTTATCATAATCAAGATTTGCGATCAGAAGTTGTTCTTTGGCAGTATCATCAGCCACCGGACCGGGAATGGAGTCAATAATAGTTTCAAATAATGGAAGAAGGGTTGCTGAACCGTCATCCAGATTGCGATGAGCAACACCAATAGTGGCCTGTGTATAAAGTATTGGAAATTCAATCTGTTCATCATTAGCGTCCAGATCAATAAACAGATCGTAAACTTCATTTATCACTTCGTCGATACGGGCATCTTTACGATCGATCTTATTAATGACCAGAATAATCGGCAGTTCCTTTGCCAGCGCTTTTTTCAGCACAAATCGGGTCTGGGGTAATGGGCCTTCGGCAGCATCCACGAGCAGTAGCGCGCCATCCACCATATTCAGGCTGCGTTCCACTTCACCGCCAAAGTCTGCGTGTCCGGGTGTGTCGACGATATTGATTTTGGTATCTTTGTAATGGATCGCGGTATTCTTCGCATTAATGGTAATACCCCGCTCACGTTCAATATCCATGTTATCCATAACCCGGTTTTCCATTTGTTTGTTTTCATGAAAGGTACCGCTTTGTTTGAGCATGCCATCAACCAGGGTGGTTTTTCCATGGTCAACATGGGCAATAATAGCAATATTTCGTAAATTTTCTTTTCTCATTTTTTCCGTCCTAAATAATAAAAGACCGGAGCATCAGCCCAGGTCTTTAGAATGTCTGTATGCCAGATTAATATTATCGTTTATTCGTCTATCCATGATGATAGTGTGTCAATAATTTTTCGCGCTTGTTTGGCGCTGGAAATGTTAAATTTTGTTTGTGGGCGATAAGTGCCACCCATTTTACGATACCGTCTGATTGTATATTTTTCCGGTCCGTATTCTTCTTTTCCCCGGTTCCAATCCTGGTATTTAAATAATATGGTGGTCCAGGCTCCTTTTGAAAGGATTTCTTTATCCAACTCTTTAACGATTTTTATACCGTTTTCTTCATAATCAATTGTTAGTTCATCAATGTTTTCAGCCATTTTTTTATCCTTCTGTTTTTGACCGCAAATTTAACACAAAAATTAGATTATTCAAGTATATATAAGAATAAATAACCGATTATTCAACTTTTATTAGTGCCATATATAATTACAATGTCTAAAAATTGGACAGTTTTAGCCGGTATTATGAAAAAAAATTCCGGGTAAAAAGTGGCTTTTTTGAATGGTGGCACCCAATTATCGTTATAAAATGAAATATAGTAAAAAGAAATAAATTATGGTGCGTTTTTTGTATTTTGAATAAAGTTTGAAATCTTACTTTTAATTTTAGGAGGTGTGAATTTGTTACTGAAAAAAAATATACTGTTTATGATAATATTTTTTTCAGTATTGTTAAGGGCTCAGGAATTTGATTTCACCGGCATGACACTGGAAGAGCTGATGAAAATAAAAGTGTCTGTCGCATCGAAAAAAGAGGAACTCCGGTATAATGCGCCGGGAATTATTTCTGTTGTAAATCGAAAAGAGATTGACGGCTTCGCAGCGGTAAATTTAGGTCAAATATTAAATAAAGTTACCAGCGCCGGTTTTATCCACGCCAATGTCTTCACGGATAATGTTGTCCAGTTCCGTGGCCAGTCATTTACCCCTTATAACAATCATGTCTTAATATTAATCAATGGGAAACCGGTGCGGGATCCGATTTCCGGCGGGTTGAATAATTCCGTTTACGCCAGTTTTCCTGTAGATGCTATCAGGCAACTTGAAATCATTCGCGGGCCGGGATCGGTGCTTTACGGATCATGTGCATACGCTGCTGTTATTAACATTGTGACCCAAAATAGTGAAAAAGAAGGCCTGTCTTTCGCAGGAGAATTAACTGCCGGGAGTTATGGTACTGTGGGAGAAGCATTTTCATTTAACTACAAACGAGATGATTTGGCGGGGATGCTTTCGGTAAAATATCTGACCGATGATGGACCAACCTATGCGTTTACCGGCTTTGATGATGACGATGACGGCTACGCCGATGAAACTGGTAAGGCAAAATTTGACCGTGAGACGCTGGGAATTTTTGGTAATTTTACCTACCGGAATTGGGTGTTTGATTTTTATTATGCCAAATTTTTACCTTACGCTTTGAGCGGCTCCAATGTTACCTGGTCTGATGAACCTCACCAGTCCCTCAATCAAACCCACTTTTTTGGCAATCTGGGCTATTCCAAAGATTTCCTAACCCACTTTTCACTCAAATTGGATGGGAATTATAATTACCATAAAATGGCAACGGAATTAAATATGGTTAATTATGCGGCGGAATATTTTCTTGAGCCCAATATCAATTATAACCGCGAGAATTTGAATATTATTACCGGTGGTACATTTACAATATCTGACTATTATGGCGATTATCTGATCAATAATGTTATGAATTCATATAGTCTTTATACCCAGGCGGATTTTACACTTCTCAGCAAATATAAGTTGATCGCCGGTTTACAATACAATAAAATAGATGATATTTCTGGTAATATATCACCACGATTAGGACTGATTGCAAAATTTAATGATAATATTGGCGGGAAATTACTATATAGTTCTGCTTTTAGGAAAGCCTATCCGCTGGAGACCTCTTTTAAGCATCCGGTTTTTCGTGGCAACATGAAAATAACACCGGAGTTGATCACCACAATGGAAGCGCAGGCCTATTACAACAGCAGGTCTGTAAATACATCGCTGACTGTATTTCGGAGTAAAATGGCTGATATTATCGGCCGCCGTTGGCATGAGGATCCCAATACACAACCCTATGGTGGTTACCTGATGGATTATAACCAGGTTACTGATGTTATTGTTAACGGAATTGAACTG
>CAYTLS010000408.1:0-3353 GCA_964438745.1 uncultured bacterium | reverse complement strand
ATATGTCTGACACCAGAAATCCAGCCGATCAACCGTTCCAGCCCGATACCAAAACCGGAGTGGGGGACAGACCCGTATTTTCTGAGGTCCAGATACCACTGGTACTCTTCCAGGTTCATCTTTTCATCTTTCATTCTTTTAAGCAGCATATCATGATTATCTTCCCTTTCAGAACCGCCGATAATTTCACCAAAGCCTTCCGGTGCAAGCAGATCATCGCCCAATACAATACCCGGATCGTTTTCATCCCTCTTCATGTAAAAAGCTTTTGCTTCAGCCGGCCATTTTTCCACAAAGACGGGAACATCAGAGCCTTCCACCAGCAGGTCTTCTTCCTGGGTGCCAAGGTCATCGTTATAACTCATGTTGGCGCCTTTGCTATTAACATAATCTACGGCTTCTTTGTGAGTCACTTTTTTGAAGGGGGCATCGGCTTTTTGTAATTGCTCAATATCCCGTTCCAAAATCTCTAATTCGGTTCTGTTTCTTTCTATGGAAGTCCTGATCACATAGCGGATCAATTCTTCCTGAATTTGCATATTTTCATCATGCTTAACAAAGGCTGCTTCGGCATCCATCATCCAAAATTCCGTCAGGTGTTTTCTGGTTTTGGATTTTTCGGCACGGAAAACCGGACCGAAATCATAACATTTACCCAGGCTCATGATACCGGCTTCCAGGTATAATTGCCCGGATTGCGATAGAAAAGCTGATCCCTGCTCGAAATAGGGCACTTCAAAAAGTGTCGTTGTCCCTTCACAAGCCGAGGGTGTCAGGATTGGTGAATCAAACCTGTAAAAATCATTATTATTCAGGTATTCTGTAATTGCATAGTAGACCGTATGACGGATTTTCATCAAGGCCGATTGCTTTGCTGAGCGCAACCATAAATGCCGGTTAGAGAGTAAAAAGTCAGGGCCGTGTTCTTTTTTACCAATTGGGTATTCATCAGCCACCTGAACATCTTCAATTGATTTCACCGTTATTTCATAGCCACTTGCCGCCCGTTTTTCTTCGCGGACACTACCGGTCACAATGACAGAACTTTCCTGGGTCAGCGTGGTTTTCTTTTCAAATATTTCCGGGTCAACCAGGTTTTTTAGTACCGTACATTGAATGATTCCGGTACCGTCACGAAAAATTAAAAACCATATCTTTCCGCTTTTTCTCAGATTGTATACCCAGCCTCTGAGTTTAACATCTTTACCTTCATATTTTCCTACATCTTTTACACTTACAATGTTCATTTTTACTCCAAAATTTTATTTATAGTTTTTTTACTGTTTTGAATAAAGCATAATATACAACATTTTACCAATCTGATAAAATCTGTTCTATCATATCTTCGGTAATTTTGTCAATAGCCTCATTAATTGCAACGCTTCGTTCATCAGGGCTATTGGGATCATATTCACTAAATCCTGATATGGTTTTCTTAAATATTTCACGATCTTTAACCAGGTCTTTCCATTCTGCAGCGATTTTGATGGTGACCCGATATTCATCTACGGATTCGCCGGTTTCTGTCTCACTGTATACGGCCGGTTTATCCTCAATGCTGGTAATCGTACAATAGAGAACCGAATGGGCATTTTCTATTTCTACCAGATCGAGGATTTTTTCTTTAATGAATCCATTGCGTACCTGCTCTGTCACCCTGGGACCGAGATCAAATTCTGCTGTCCGGTCTTCAAATTCCGGTATTGCGATACTTTTGATGTGAGGTGGCAGACTGCCTTTAAAAGAATAAATGCCACAGGTTGACAGCAACATCAGGCTGAGAGTGAGTAGTATGAATTTTTTCATTCCGTTAATCCGTATTCTTTTATTTTCCGGTACAATGTACGTTCGGAAATTTCCAATGCCTGGGCGGTTTTACGTTTTTTGAACCCAAATTTTTTTAATGTTTCTTCAATCAATGTTCTTTCCATATCCGCCATAGAAACATCGCCGATCTTGCCGGGATTGATGAGGTTTTCATCTTCATGATCACTCTCTTGATAGTCTTCTTCCGGTGGTAACTCGTCATGAAAAACAGGGTGTTTTCGGGCTGTCTGGGGAGACTGTGAAAAAGCCATATCACTGGACTGGGGTAAAGACAATAGGTCAACATTCCTGCCATGAGACAAAAATTCCTTGACATCATTGACATCTTTTCGCAGCAAAAATAATTGCTTCAGAATCAGCTCCCGCTCAGCCTGTTCCACTGATTTTGATACTTTGACCGGCAGATTGGGTGAATAGTTTTCCAACGGACGGTTAATCCCCAATTGTTTTCTGATAGTGTTGGAATTGATCACTTCACCTTTTTGTAAAACAATAACACTCTCAACAAAGTTTTTTAATTCACGGATATTACCGGGCCATGAATAATTTTTCATCAGTTCCATGGCTTCGGGTGAGAAGCCTTTAAAAGTGATATTATTTCGATTGGAAAAATCCAAAGCGAATTTTTTGATAAGTAATGGCAAATCATCGGAATGTTCCCGCAATGGTGGTGCGGTGATGGTGATTGTTTTAAGCCGGTAATAGAGGTCTTTACGAAATTTGTCTTTGGCAATTTCTTTTTCAAGGTCTTTGTTGGTGGCGGCGATAATTCTGACATCTACTTGCCGGCCCTTGCTACCGCCGACCGGAATAAACTCACCCGATTCCAATACCCGCAGAAATTTCACCTGAGTTTCCAATGGCATCTCACCGATTTCATCCAGAAAAATTGTACCGCCGTCAGCAGTTTCAAAATAGCCTTTGCGGTCTTCTGTGGCGCCGGTAAAGGATCCTTTTACATGACCAAAAAGTTCACTTTCCAGAATTCCGGCGGGTATCGCGCCGCAATTAACCTTTATAAATTTATTGTGTTTTCGCAAACTTTGTTGATAGACAGCATTGGCAATCAGTTCTTTACCGGTTCCGCTTTCACCATTGATCAGAACCGTAATATCAGTTGGCGCTACCTGGACAATTGTTTCAATGATCTCTTTTATTTTTTCAGATTCCCCGATAATGCCGAAGCGTCTTTGTAATTCGCGTAATTTGTAATCGCTCATAATTTCACCTTTATTTGTTTATGCGGGCTAATCCTTTTTTAGCAATATCATGTCGATATTGTTTTTTTTCAAAATCGATTTTATCCACCTGGCTATACGCTTTTTCAATCGCGTTTTCCAAATCTTTACTAATAGCTGTAATGCCCAGTACCCGTCCGCCGGCAGTCAATATTTTACCCTCGTCTTCTATCGTTCCAGCGTGAAAAACACAAACTTCATCAGAAACATTATTCAACCCCCTGATCACTTTACCTTTTTCGTAAGCGCCGGGATAGCCTCCTGAGGCCAGCACCACACAGCAACCGG
>CAYTLS010000407.1:0-3357 GCA_964438745.1 uncultured bacterium | reverse complement strand
ACTCAGGTACCTTACATGTTCTTGTAGATGACAATTCCCATTGTCATATTCTAATTTATCACATCTATAATCAGAATAATACAAACTCTCCATTACAGGTGCAAGATACCTAACCTGAATTATTCATGAATTTTCATTTTTTTAAACAAAGCGAATAAAATTAAAAATTACGAAAAATCAATAAAAAGATGAATTGGAAAATTCATGGAACATCCGGTTCCTGACGGAAGAATACGTATCGGCGCGAAGCGGACATTATTCATATTTTTATGAATAATGCAGGCTAAGTAGTTTTGAAATAATTTTAAAACCCAACAAAATTCTATAAATATATTGAATCGAGACAATTTATTTGAGCACTAGATTTTTATATTGATTCCCGCCGGATTACTAATTTGCAAAAGATTATTATTAGCAATAGATTGATTATTGTAAAAAGAATAATTAAATAGGATTAAAAGAATGTATTTAATAAATAATATTATTTTAAAGAAACTAAGGTTTTCTTTAATATTGCTATTGCTGTTTATTATCCCTGATAATATAAGCGGTCAATATTTTGGACGTAATAAAGTACAGTATGAGGATTTTGATTTTCAGATCCTGGCAACTGAAAACTTTGATATATATTACTATAAGGATGAAAAAACCGTGGCGAAAGATGCGGCCGGAATGCTGGAACAGTGGTACTCCAGATATATAAATTTATTTAATTATAAATTAAATAAGCGACAACCCGTAATTATCTATGCGAATCACCCTGATTTTCAACAAACGAATGTGATAAGTGGCATTGTACCTCAAGGGACGGGAGGCGTGACAGAAGGTATACGAAATAGAATGGTAATCCCGATGACCGGTGTATATGGCGAAAACGATCATGTGCTGGGGCATGAACTGGTGCATGCTTTTCATTATGACCTTATGAAAAATCTGGATAAAGGATTGCGTGCATCACGGCAAATACCTCTATGGCTAGTCGAGGGTATGGCAGAATATCTGACCAAAGGTCGACAAAGTCCTCTAACCAGTATGTGGATGCGGGATGCTGTTTTATTTGACAAGGTACCAACAGTTCAAGAGATTACACAAAAGGCCCGCTATTTTCCCTATCGGTATGGTCATGCTTTGTGGGCTTATATATCTTCATTGTGGGGAGATGAAATCATATTACCTCTCTTTCAGGAAGTAGCCAGAAATGGATGGGAAGCCGGCGCCAGTAATATTTTACACATAGAAAGTGACTCTCTTTCCAAATACTGGCAGAAAGCTGTAAAAGAAACCTATAGCACACAATTACAAAACAGAACAAAACCTAAAGAAGTGGGACATCGTATTCTCGAAGAAAAGGGGGAAACCAATCTGGCTCCGGTTATAAGTCCCAATAGTAAATATATGATCTTTATATCTCCGAGAGATCTGTTTAAACTTGATCTGTATCTTGCTGATGTTAATTCAGGCAAAATTATTAACAAATTATCCAGTTTTGATACGGATATTCATTTTGATAATCTCAGGTTTATGAATTCCTCCGGAACATGGTCTCCGGATAGCAAAAAAATAGCATTTGTTGTGGTCCGAAAAGGTGATAATCAAATTGCTATTTTTGATCTTGAAGAAAATAAAATAACCCGGTCAATTAAAGTACCCGGTATAAACGGAATCATGCACCTAGACTGGTCACCGAATGGCGAAAAAATAGCCTTTTTTGGCAGCTCGGGAGGTATCGGGAATTTATATTTACTGAATATAGACACCGAGAGTATCACCCAACTAACCGACGATAAATTCGCAGAAATTCAACCAACCTGGCATCCTGATGGAAAACATATCGCCTATGCCACAGATAAAAAAAACAGTACTGATTACAAAAATCTTAATTTTTCTGAATTCAATATTGCTATAATAAATATAAATTCCCGTTTGGAAAATAGCATTTCCATGGCTCCAAGAACAAAACATATTAATCCTCAATATGATGCCAGTGGAGAAAATATATATTTCATTGCCAGTCCTGATGGATTCAGTAATATTTACCGCTATAGTTTAAGTGAGAACCAATTTTATAAAATTACCGATGTGGCAACTGGGATAAGCGGTTTGACAGCAAATTCACCGGCAATTTCACTTACTGATCGATCCGATCAATTAGTCATGTCGGTGTTTAACGATCACAATTATCTCATTCGCGGGCTTAATCTAAGTAAAAACAAAGGTAAATTGGTGACTAAAGATCCGACCCAATCACCTCTGAATAAAGGGTCTTTGCCGCCTGTAGATGAAAGTAATAAAGGGATTGTGCAAAATTATCTGACTAGTTCTGAGAAAAAAATCGTTCTCCCGGATTCGCTGGAATATTATGATTACTCTCCTCAACTTAAATTATTTTATGCCGGAAGAACCATGGTGGGTGGAACTGTCGATAAATATGGAGTTGGTATTGGCGGAAATATAAATTTGTATTTCAGCGATATGCTGGGTAACCATGTTCTATTTACCAATATTCAGGGACAGGGAAATTTGAAAACTCTGGGTGGAGAAGTCATGTACAGAAATCGAGATCATAAATTGAACTGGGGGGTTGATCTTGGCCATATTGCCTATCTGACGGGCAATTCAACCTCAGCACTGGACACAATTTCTGTTGATAATCAAAAAGTTCCGGCCCGGATCTTTCGTAGATTTCGTCAATATACTTATTATGATCGGGGGCGTGGACTTCTGGAATTTCCAATCAATCGCAATCGAAGAGTAGAGTTTTCAGCTGGATTGACGAGAATTGGTCATGATCGGGAGGTTAGAATTGCTAAATCCACACTTAGTGGCCGAACCATTGAAAGAAGCACAAAAGAGCTCACAGAACCATCAGCGATTTATCTGTATAATTCCTCAATAGCCACCGTAGGAGATTGGTCATTCACCGGGTTTACTTCTCCCGTAAAAGGCAGACGCTATCGTTTTGAATTAGGAGGAACAGCAGGAACGATTAAATATCTGTCCGTTCTTGGCGATTATCGACAATATTTTTTCTTGGATCCTATTACCACGGCATTTAGAGTTCTGCATTATGGTCGTTATTTAGGAGGGGCCTATAGCGCAGAGTTATCTCCTTTACAGGTCGGCTATAAAAGTTGGGTTAGAGGATATGATCCGGGAAGTTTTGAACGTCAGGAATGCACAAAAACCGGTCAAACTGATGAGTGTCCGGCTTTTTCCCGGTTAACAGGTTCCAAAGTCGGTATCATAAATGCAGAAATACGACTGCCTTTATTTGGCACTGACCAATACGGATTGTTTAATTTCAGATATTTACCGACTGAACTATTAGCTTTTTTTGATGGTGGTTTGGCCTGGACT
>CAYTLS010000406.1:0-3379 GCA_964438745.1 uncultured bacterium | reverse complement strand
TCTGTGATCTTGACTCAAGATGGTTTCTGACCAACGATTTTAAAATTATACCCCGGAACTCATTGAGGCTGTCCCAAAAGCCAACCTCTACTGTCATGCTGAGCCTAGCCTGCCCCGAACATCGGGGAAGTAGACAGTTGTTGAGGAGAAAGCGTCACTTCGAAGTAAGTCTTCACTGAGTTTCGCCTCACAGGTCACCCTTCGAGTACCTCAGGATGACAGGTTCTACTTTTTTGAGATAGCCACCCAGGTTTAAAATAAGAAACAATAGTGTTCATATTTCACTCACCACCCTCAATCCTCCCTTAAAATTCTAAACAACTGTCCAAAAACAATCCACCCCTTTACCTAAATATTCATAAAAATATAAAGATTTCAGGTTAATCCTTTTGGATATAAGTTAAGTCTGATTGACGGTATCCCGGTTTGTTCAAATACCAGTCATTATACAGATCACCGTCGCTATTCGCCCACTCTTCAAAATAATTGTAGACCGTTCGAATATCCATCTTCTCTATTGGGTAGTCAAAATTCCCGGCAATATGAATCGCCCAGGGCATACCATTTTCGTCGGTATAGGGATTGTCAACCGGCGGTGAAACAAAGGTCCCTTCATTACCAACCAGGTGAACCTCATCACCATTGGACAGGCTATTAATAATAATGAAAGGATTATAGGGCGGTGAACTAAAGGCGCTGATATCCACCGGTGTATTTAATTTGATCGTATAGTTCAACGTTTTGGTGGGTTCCGGGGGATAACTCTTCGTATTGATATAATAGGTGCTTCCGTTGAAAAACTGCTTGGTATGGTCAAAAGGGATCAGCACAAAATTTCCATTCCGGCTTTCGGCAGTGTTTGGCAGTTCTGTCTCATGAAAAAATTCTCCCCTGATATGGGTAATATTTGCCATTGACAAGTCCGGAATCTCGATGCCAAAAGCATTGTTATACTTAGCGCCGGCGGCAATTACTTCCAGATCGATTTCAATTTCGACAATTTTATTATCCGCGTTGGTTATCTGATTGATGGTGTAATCAATCACCAGGTCATTAAAATCATAATCTCCTTTTTCCGGCCAGAGGTCCTCGTAGGCCAGGAAGCCGTCTGTGACGTTATTAAAGGCCTTGTCCGGATCATCAGGATAATCATCGTCATCATCATCAACCTCATCACCATCGCTATCATCATCTTCACAGGGATTGTCATCATAACCTAATGAGATTTGAATTTTGTCAAACTCACTGCTGCCGGCAGGGAAATCTCCCGCCAGTTCGATAGTGCCGCTAATAACAAAGCCGTCACTGACATCAAAACCGTTGACAGTCCATGACTTCCAACCATCCCCGGTAAAATTGCCAATATTTTTTCCATTCAATTCCAGATTCTTTAATACGACTGTCGCACCCGTAGTGCGCTGTACCACATCAATTCCCATCACATTGATTGGGTTATCCGGCGCGTGGCCAATCGTGTATTCCAACTCTGTTGATGGATTATTGTCTATGACAGACGTTAAAGTATGCGAAGCGGCATCAAATTCAAATTTAATATCATAGGAGCCCGGTACGGTCCAGGTATAGCCAGTCTCAACGCGATTGCCACCGACTCCCAGGTCATTCACTCCCAGGTAATGCTCATTGGAGCCGGTGTTGCCAAAACTTTTATACCTGACAGAAGCGTATTTTTCATCCCAGTTCGGATAGCCGTCACAGATATCGTATTCCACATTCTCGTCATCATCACCGCATTGACAATCTCCCGCTGCAATCCAGGGGGTTACTTCGACATAATTGTGGCTATTTATCAAGGGATTAGTCAGGTCTACAATATAATCATTATCCTCAATAATAAATGATCCGGTGCCATATTGCACGAACCAGCCACAATAATTGCCCGCCTGCTCAGGATTATCATAAGTGACCACGCGAACATCATCAGTGCTGTTCACATATAATGTTATTAATTCCGATCCGGTTATTTCCTCTATTTTCTCACCATTATAATAGAGATCAATACACGAACGGCCTTCCACGTTTTCAATATATACTTTTAAATCTCCATTGGATTCATCATAAGGATCATCGACAGCAACACGACACAGTGGGCCATCTATTGTAGAATTATAAGAATCACGGCCGGCTTTGAACGCCACCTCAACTTCGCCAACTTCGTAGTTTTGATCCATTGTAAATGAAAAACTTTTCGTTTCACCGTTTTTTCCCACGGAATGGTCCCACTTTAATCCGTACAACCCGGTAGTTGGGTCATTACCAACCTCCCAGTTGTTACCGGGAGAAACATTTGCCACAGAATGATCACCACATAATCCAATCACCCAATGGGACAAATCCTTAACACCCGGGCCATCATCGGCGACACCGGTTATGGTATATGTCCATGTATATGAACCATCACCATTATCCGATACACCATCGAATACAAATTCATATCCATTAAAGGTTGTTGAATTATCACTGAATTTTTGAATCACAGCGACCTTTTCAAACACAACCGGCTTTTCCAGTGACAGTTGATTGTCAAGGTCATTGTACAGATATGCCTGAGTTATTTTTCCATTCACAGGAATTGACACACTTCCCCGGTATTCAGGATTACTTGTTTCAATTGTTATGCTTTCCGTATATGCTGGCAGCACCAATTTTGTAGAATATCGTCCGGCATTATCAGTGATACCGGCAGCAATTCTTTGGTTATCGTTAAGTATTGAAAATTTAACTTTTTCCCCAGGCTCGCCATCATAATTTGTTAATAGAATAGCCAGTTGAACCACTTGTGTCGTTTCAAACCTGAAATCTTCACTAATTTGGCCGGAATCAACATCCAGTCCGGTGTCAAGCAGGGATTCACAGCTAAACGCAAATACAAGCGTAAAAACCAAAAGTGTCATCTTCAAAAACTTCATTTACTCACCTCATATCGTTTAATCAACAAAACTTAGAGCCACCTAACATAAAAAGGTTACCCTAATTCATAAATTTTCTACACATTTTTAAAAACGTCACTATTTCCCTCCCTGAACATGAACAGGAAAAGTACAGATAGTTCTGAACTACTTGGCCGGAATCCATCCTGAATCGAATCCATCAAGGAACACGACAGGCATACAAAAACCCCGGTCAATATCACTGATATAATCAATGGAACTCTTGTGCCAATTGAATGAATCCCTACAAATGATTGTTTATGTTGAGTATAAAAGATATTTGAGGGTGAAATCCAGAAAATCTCATGTTTGTTTTTCATACATTACCGGTAAATCTGTATGAAAACAACACATGGGTTAATGAAAAATATACACCAAAACTAAGCTGGCTCTCCGCGGATGGTACCCAAACAGGAGTTTGGGTACCAGGG
>CAYTLS010000405.1:0-3386 GCA_964438745.1 uncultured bacterium | reverse complement strand
AGGGGCGACCAGCATAATCGAGATATAGTCACTGAATTTTCTAACAAAAGAGCGGGATTGATTAATATTCCAGATATCATTAAATCCCATTTCAATATTACTGAGTAATCGTATGACTGCCCAGATTAATAAAATAAATCCCGGCCCGGCGATAAAACTGCCTTTCGTATTATTTAACAAGGAATTAGAAAAATCAACAATATACCGCACCACCTGCTCACTTTCAGAAAAACGCTGTACGACCTCTTTTTCAACCATTTGCTGCAATCCAAAACCCTTTGCAATGGCAAAAAGCATTGCAACCAGAGGTACAATTGATAATAATGTAAAAAAGGTTAATGCCGAAGCTCTCAGAATACATTTATCAACAATAAACCCCTTAATCGCAAGCACCTGAACCCGCAGGGTTTTTATGATCATAGCCTGGGTTCTGGGCACAGCTTTCAGGCTCTCCATCCAGATATCTTTACGGATGAAGGTAATAAATCTTTCTATTTTCTCACTTATATTTTTCATTTCTTTCCTCTTAATACTGTCATTAATATAATAAAAATATAAGTCTTTTTCTAAAACCACAATAAGAAACCGGCAATTATCTGTACTAAAAAAACACACCGATCAATACACCACTCTACATCTACAAAAAAATCCTAATTGTTTTGCGTAAATTTTTATATATTTCAAAATTAGAAAATCAGGAACCTTATAAAAAAGAAAAACCTTATAATATGTCTAAAATCAGAGTTCTATCGGATCAATTAACCAACAAAATCGCTGCTGGTGAGGTCGTAGAGCGCCCGGCATCAATGGTAAAAGAATTAGTTGAAAATGCTATTGATGCCAAAGCTACCGAAATCATTGTCGTGGTTCGAAATGGCGGGAAAACGCTTTGTGAGGTTGTTGATAATGGTGAGGGGATGAGCAAAGATGATCTTCTCCTCGCTTTTGAACGCTACGCGACCAGCAAAATTCATAGCACGGAAGACCTGGGATGTATCAAATCCCTCGGTTTTCGTGGTGAAGCCCTCGCCTCTATCGCTTCCGTCGCCAGGGTAAGGGCCATTAGTACCGAAAAAGGCGCTGATGTAGGATACCGCCTGAATATTGAAGGGGGTAATTTCAAAAGTATTGAACCCTACACACCCAAAGAAGGTACAACAATCTCAATCAAAAATCTCTTTTTCAATATGCCGGGACGTCGAAAGTTTCTCAAAAGCCGGGATGTTGAATTTCGTCATATTGTTACTGTAATTAAGAAATTTTCTATGATCTACCCCCGCATCAAATTTGTTTTGATCCATAACGACCGGGAGGTACTGAATCTGCGCAGTGAAAATTTAAAATCAAGAATCGGAAGTCTCTTTTCAAAGGAATATATTAAAAATCTGATTCCCTTTAATTATGAGCGTGGCCCTGTTTCTGCACAGGGGTTTATCGGCAACCTGAATCTTGTCCGGGCATCCAGGGGAGAACAATTTTTTTATGTCAATGACCGGTTTATTACCGACCGCTTGATGAATCATGCGATCGCCTCCGGTTTTTCCTCACTGCTATCACGCGGCGAATATCCCTTTTATACCATCCATTTAACCATGCCACCGGAAATGGTCGACGTTAATGTTCACCCCCGCAAAATGGAAGTCAAGTTTTCTGATCAGAATATGGTCTACCGGTTTTTGAAAGAATCCACTATTGATGCGCTCGCCAATATCAAAAATTCAATTCCCGATTTACCCAGTTTCTCGCCGGAGCATTATTATTCACCGAAACCGGAACGAACAGAACCGCTGCAGCAGAGACCCTCAGACCGGGAAAATAATCAGAACCAACAACCCGATTTATCACAGAACAGCACAACCCATGAAGCATCAACACCGACGACACCTCGCTCCAACCGGGTAAGAATTCCTACCCACAGCGGCAACCAGGAAGGTCTTCATTTTACTTTCACCAGAAAAGAAGGCGAGGAACCCTGGCGCGAACGAGCCGAGCGGTTTACCTCCAGAAATGCGCTTCAGCAACAGGAGGATATTAACTCGTATACACCGCAGGTCAAGGTTTATCAGATTCATAACAAATACCTGATCAGTCAGGTAAAATCCGGTATGGTGATCATTGATCAACATGTGGCACATGAGCGCATTCTCTATGAAGAAGCTCTGCACAGTATGGAAAAAGAAAACTGGCGGGCGCAGCAATTGCTTTTCCCCCAGGTGGTCGAACTTTCTGTAGACGATTTTTCATTATTGCTGGAGATTCTTCCCTATATGGAAAAACTAGGATTCAGAGCCAGAGAGTTTGGAAAAAACACTATCGCGGTGGAAGCAGTGCCGGCAGGCATGAAATGGGGTGATGAAGGAAAAGTAATTAAGAATATTCTCGATCACTACCGTGAATACGGGGAAAAAGACACTGACATTCAGTCCAAAGTAGCCGCCGCTTATTCCTGTAAAGCAGCCATCAAGGCCGGTGACAAACTCAGCGAGGAAGAAATGCAAAATCTTGTTGACCGTCTCTTTGCCACCCACGATCCCTACTTCTGCCCGCACGGGCGTCCAATTATCGTGAATATGACACTGGATGAAATTGACAAACGCTTTGAGAGAAAATAATGCAGGAAAAGATCGCTTCCAATACATGGAAAATATGCCCAACCATTCCAATTATTACCGGCCCTACTGCAGTTGGCAAAACCTCGGTTTCCATCGAATTGGCAAAGATGATACATGGAGAGATTGTTTCTATCGATTCACGGCAGTTATATAAACATCTGGACATCGGCACGGCCAAACCGACTCTCCGTGAGCAAACAGAAATTACTCATCACCTGATTGATCTTTTTGAACCGACAAAACAAGTCAGTGCCGGTGAGTATCGCAGACTGGCTGTACAAACAGTGGAAGACATCGTTGAACGAGGCAAGACCCCCATATTTGTGGGCGGCAGTGGTATGTACATTAAAGCCATTACTCATGGTATTTTTAAAGAGAGTACCTCAGATCAACACCTTCGTAAAGAATTACAAAGAGAAATCGAAGAAAATGGCAATATTGCTCTTTACAACCACCTAATGGATATTGATCCTGAAACAGCTAAAAAGATTCATATCAATGATGCCAAACGTATCACCCGGGCCCTGGAGATTTACAGACTTACAGGAAAACCACCATCCCAGCATTACAACTCCCAGACACCGGATCCGGCATTCCCTACCCAATTATTTGTTCTGCACCGTGACCGCGCCAAAACCTATGATCGTATTAACCGCAGGGTTGACCAGATGATATCTGACGGATTGATCGAAGAAACCAAAGATCTGCTGAAAAATCGGTACCGCAATGCCATGGACGAGTTAAAAACCCTGGGCTACCAGGAAGTGATTCAAT
>CAYTLS010000404.1:0-3391 GCA_964438745.1 uncultured bacterium | reverse complement strand
GGCCGCCGTTGGCATGAGGATCCCAATACACAACCCTATGGTGGTTACCTGATGTATTATAACCAGCATACCGATGTTATTGTTAACGGAATTGAACTGGAAGCTGAAGGATCACTGTTTGCTAATTTGTTTTTGACCGGCTCTTTTACTTATCAACAAAACGAAGATGAAACCGGGGAAGCACCGGCGGTTTTACATCCACATTTAATGGCAAAAATTGGATTGATCCATTCTATCAAAGAATTTCAAATTGGAATTTTTAATAATTATTTTGGACAACCTGAAAAGGTTCGGGAATTAAATCCTGATGTTTCTGTGGTAAATCCGGAAGCAGATGATTATGATTTACTCAGTTTACGGTTACAATATGACTTTCCTGAAAAGATTTTTGATCAATTGAATGTCAAACTTATGCTGGATGTTCAAAATATTCTTGACCAAACCGTGTGGTATCCCGAATATACAAGTCTGGAAACCAATACTCTAATACCTTTAACGGTGGGTCAACATTTTTATTTTCACGCGATAGTATCTTTTTAAGTGGCAACCTGTTTGTAATCATCTATTTTAACAGTCTATCTTTCAGGCCTGAATCGCGGCGGGTAACCCGTTCTACACATTTTTTCAGTATTGAATCATGACTCCAAATTTCACAATACTTCTCTGCCCGTGTTACACCGGTGTAAAGCAGTTCACGGGTTAATAAAGGCATATCTTTGTCCGGCAGGATCAGTAACACATTCTGAAAACCGGAGCCCTGGGATTTATGTACCGTCATGGCAAAAACCGGTTCATGGGCCGGCAATTGAGCAGGAGCGAATTGTCGAAAATGACCTTTTGTGGCGGTATCCGGAAAGAATACCCGCTTTCCCTTTTCACTCTCTTTGACAATTCCGACATCACCATTGAATAGATTGAGCCGGTTATCATTGCTGGTGATCATGATTGGCATCCCCCTATGATATTGATCATCGGTGTTCATAAAATGATCGATGATGATTCGATTAATATGATTAATTCCGTAAAGTCCATGACGCTTGGCGCATAAGATCCTGAAATTGTTGATAAATTGAAACTGCCTCCCAAGGTCATCCAGAGCCAGATAATCCTTTATTCCAATGTCACCTCCGGGTGTATTAATGGTTAACGCCGTGAGGTAGTTAATGATTCTCTGCCGAATATAATTTTTACGGGGCAGATTTCTGAGTGACAATTGCGGATCATCACTCTTGCCGATGGCTAAAACACGGCTGCTGTCACCGGCTTTGATCGCCTCTTTGACCAATCCGATTCCCAACTCATTATCAAAGCGGTAACTTTTTTTCAACTCTACAATAATATTGGTTTTATCGGGTAATTCGAAGGGTATAATCATCTGGTCAGAATGAGCGGCGACAAAATTAACAAAATCATTGGAAAACCGGTTGATCGGGAAAGTGTCACAGATATCACCAAAAACAGACCCTTCTTCGACGGAAGCCAATTGATCTTTGTCGCCCAGCAGAATGACCTTTGTAGACGCTTCCAGTGCATAAAATAATTTGCACATCAAGCGCTGGGATACCATGGAAGCCTCGTCAAGCACCAGTAAATCGATAGTTAATTTGTGCTCTTTGTTATACTGGAAATGCGGTGTCTGGTAAATGACTTTTAGCAACCGGTGAATTGTACTGGTTTCGGTATTTAATATTTTTTTTCGGGTCAGCTCGCTGATGTGAAGATTTTCTATTTCCATATTCAGGGATTCTTTGAGCCGGGCCGCCGCTTTTCCAGTTGGCGCGCAGATCCCAACACGAAGATCAGGATTGTTTTGGTAATGAGCAGCCAGAATTGTGGCGACAACAGTTGTTTTCCCGGTGCCCGGTGAGCCGGTGATGACCGTGAATTGATTATACAGCGAGGCCAATACAGATAATTGCTGATAATCGATTTCCTTCTTCGATTGAAAATAAGTAGACAGATGCGAAATATTTCCGACCCGGTCGGCTGTTCGGGTGGATTCGTTTTTTGCCAATTTATTAATAATAAAACCCGCCAGATCCTGCTCATATTTATAATAGCGCTGGAGATAGATTCGATTGTGGTCATCAACCACTAGGGGTTTTGTTTCTTCAGAAAATGATACGACTTTACCGGAATGATGCAGCGCCTTTCTCCAGCTATCCATATCCGGCAGTTGGATAAAAAGCGCTTCATCGGTATATCCGTATTCATTATCAAATGGAAACATCTTTTCTGCAATTTCCTCCAGGTGCATACAGATATGATTTTTTCTGAGAGAATAGGAAAGGAGTGCCGCTGTAAGCGCCAGAATAACATTTTCCGATTCGTTAATACGCAGCAGGAATTTTGCAAATTCCAGATCAATATCATCGAAAGCCGCGGGGTTTTTCAGTTTGTTGAGGTCTTTAATTGTATTTAGGGTTATGATATTCATTTATTCTTCAACTATTTAGGTTAACAGTTTATTTAATTCCCGGATTAGGACTTCATCAGGGAGATCATAAAAAACTCCGCTGCCCGGAATGTTTTTGCGAAGGCCTCTTAAAAAGAGATAATAGACACCGCCAAAATGACGGTGATACTCATAATCGGGAATACGTTGTTGCAGATATTTATGTAAGGCCACCGTGTAAATCAGATATTGTAAATGATAATGATGGTTTTTCATTTCGATACTGATTGTGTCCGGCGAATAATCCTCCAGTGACATTCCCAAAGCATTGGACTTCCAATCCAGAATGTAAAATTTGCCCTTATTTTCAAAGATCAGATCAATAAATCCATTGAGGAATCCTGATGGTATCTGATGGTTAAAATGAATATTGTAACCGGACAACAGAGTATTAAGGGTTTTCTGCTCTACCCGGTTTGTCAGGGAAAAGAAAAATTCTAATTCCGTGATCCGTTTCTCCAACGGTATCTGATTCAAAATGATTTCCGAAGTTGCTGATAGGTTAGTTGATAAGACATGATTTACCATTGCGCTTGTAATGTCAATATATTTTTGCTGTAAGTCAGGGGCGTCTTCCTCATTAAGAATGCCATGGACTGAGAGTTTTTCCGCCGCCACTGCCGCGATCTCTGATGGCTTCCCAGCAAAGTCTATCTCCTCAAAAATTTCATGCCAGCAGCTGCCTACTTTGGCGCCTGCCGGAAAAGTGAAAATGTTCAGTTCTGTCTCTTCGGGCAGTTCCGGTTGTGTTTCCTGCTGGTCAACATCTTTTATTTCAGCATCGGTTTGTCCCAGGTTGCCCCGCAGAAGGGAGGAAAAACTATTGATCTGCCATTGCAAATCTAAATTGCCTTCGAAGCGATGGGCTTTTGGCGGTTGGGATTGGCCCCTGTCTTTTGGGATGTATTTGACGCGCACCGGCCCTGAGAGTTCCGG
>CAYTLS010000403.1:0-3410 GCA_964438745.1 uncultured bacterium | reverse complement strand
TCAATGACGCAAAACATTATCTGACCGGCAGAGAAACGATTGTTTATTACAACAACTTTCCCGATACTTTAAACCGTATCCATTTATTATTATATCCCAATGCATACCGGGATAATAACACCCAGTTTGCCCGGCAACAGAAAAAATTCGGTCAAACAAAATTTCTGGACGCAAAGGATTACCAACGGGGATTTATTACAGTCGATCGGTTGCTGGTCAATGATAAAGAAATGACACTAACGATACCGAAAGATTCCATCAGCACCGGATATATTGATCTCGATGACCCCCTGCTCCCAATGGATTCACTAGTTATCTACAGTGAATGGCAGGTGAAGATTCCGGAATCCTTTTCACGCCTGTGTCACAGCGGACAAAAGTACTATATTTCCCAGTGGTTTCCTAAAATTCCGGTTTATGATCAGGATGGCTGGCATCCCTATCCCTACCTGACCATTGGCGAATTTTACTATGAATTCGGAGATTACGATGTCTCTATTACCCTGCCGGAAAATTATGTGGTGGCGGCGACCGGTGAGCTGATATCCCCTCAATCAGAACATCTGTTTCTCGACAGCTTAGCCCGTGTCAGTCAGGAGGTCATGGCGATGGATGATGGCGAATTGCAAACCTGGCTATACGCCCATGACAATCCACCCAGCGCAGAAAATTCTAAAACACTGAATTACCGGGCTAAAAATGTAGTGGATTTTGCCTGGACCGCCAGTAAAGAACACCTGGTGCAGAAATCAGAATTTACAACTAAAAATGGAGGAGATCCGGTTGGTGTGTGGAATTATTATCTACCGAAAAACCGGAAGGCCTGGCGCTATGCGGTCGAGGCTTCAGAAGCAAGTTTGCGTAGCTTTGGGAAACTCTGTGGGCCATACCCCTATCCTAACGTGATTACCGTTGATGGTGATCTGATAGCCGGTGGTGGTATGGAGTATCCCATGTTGACTATTATCAATACCAGTAAAATGCAGCTGAGCATGTGGCGGGTAATCGGTCATGAAATCGGGCACAACTGGTTCTATGGAATTCTGGGCTTTAATGAGCGCAATCAACCCTGGATGGATGAAGGGTTGAATACCTATGGCGAATTGCGATTTATGGCGGAAGAATTTCCCGACACATTATCCTTATTAAGTGATTTCCCCTTCATCGAGCGGCGGTTGGATAATATCGATAGCCGCAATATTTATAATTTGATTCTGAATACAACCAACTATTTAAACATGATTGAGCCGGGAAATTTGAACTCCAACACCTATAAAAACAGCCTCAATTATTTCATGTCTACCTATAATCGGCCGGCTATGGGATTACGCCTGATGGAACAATATGTTGGGGAAGCAAAATTTGTGATGGCGATGAACAATTTCTATGAAAAATGGAAATTTAAACATCCGCAACCGGCGGATTTACAAAACAGTTTTGAAGAAAGTCTGAATCTGAACCTGGCCTGGTTTTTTGATGAATATATACAGACTACGGGAGTTGCAGATTATCAACTGGAAGAGGTTAAAATAGAGAAAGAAAACAATCATTACCGGTCGTCTGTTTCAGTCATGAACAGAGGAGAGGCCGCGCCACCATTTTCTGTTTCATTGCTAAAAGACAACGCAGAAATTGCTCGGGAATGGGTGCTGCCGGAAACAAAATGGGCAACCATGGAAATCATTACCAAAGAAAAACCGGATGATGTTGTTATCAACCGGGAAAATTATACTCAGGAAACAAACTATTACAACAATGATACAAAATTGTTACCGCCATTGGACTGGAATTTGATTTTTGAAGTACCGCGGCCGGATGAATATCTGATCAATTATCTGCCGTATCTGAATTATAATTATAATGAAGGAGTAAAGCTGGGAGGTGGCGTTTATCATCTCTCGGCAACACCCCCGAAAAACACCTGGCTGACCTATGGCTCTTACGGTACTAAATCTCAGGAACTGAATGGCACTTTTCGTTATTCAACACGATTTGTCGGTGAGCGATTCAATCCCAATTTTTCTGTTCATCTTTCTCACGATGCCCTGCTGAATAAAGGTGGCGGCACGATTTCCGTATCCTATTTAGAAAACCGGCAGCGCAAGGGCAATCTTACTCTGGGGGCTGATTTTCTGAATATCAAAAATTTAGTTTATCTGGAAGAAAAATTTTGGACACCCGGAGATTTTCTGTCAGTGAAAGTAAACAATGCTATCACCCTGAAGCAGCCGGACTATTCCATTAAAAATAATGTTGGATTAAAGATTATTAATGATCAGGTAAACACTTTTTTGAAATTGACTGTTGATCTATCTTCGCAACATGAGTTTGACAGCTTTGAGTTTTCAAACCGGATTTTTCTGGGCAGTTTTATTGGTAACAGTAAAGGATTGCCGCGACAGTTCAGGTTTTTTGCCGGGGGAGGGGTTGATCCGGAATTTGATCAGTTCTATATCTATGACCGGTCAGGTGAAACACCGCTGACTCCGCTGCAAAATTACCTGATATCCGAAGGGGCCAATCTAAAAGGGTACCAGGGAGCTGAAGATGAGAAGGGTATTCCTGGTGGTGATGCCTGGAGTTTAGGTTATAATGGCAAGCTTAAAAAGGGGCCGGTTTTCATATTTTTTGATGCGGGAAATGTTTTCAGTCGGGATGAGGAATACACCCTGCGCTGGGATGCGGGATTTGGATTGGATATGTACCTGTTTGATTTTTATTTTCCGCTCTATGTCAGTGATCCTTTTGACGGCTATGATCAGATCAGCAATTGGAGGGCGATCAAAAAACGCTGGATGGTGACACTGACATTACCGGATATCGCGATCTTTGAATAAGGCAGGCAGCGAAACTATGAAGCAATTTTTCAGACAATATTTTCCCACAGAAGCGGCATTGCAGATCTATAATTTACTGATTTTTATTTTTATCCTGGTGTTTTCAAACAAAATCGATAACGCGGGATATCTGCTGGGCATTCATTTCATACTGGGGGTTCTGATACAGGGAGTTCAAATTGTTAAAAAGACTTATGAATCAATTCCTTTAAATACTCTGATCATATTATCACCGGTGCTGTTGTTTTCCTTTTATCATTATGAAACAGGCCTGATCAACCGGGTGATCTTTACTGATTTTTTTGATGCCGTGATACGCAGCTTGGACCGGTTTCTTTTCGGACGATCATACCATGAAATTTGGGCCCGGGTGATTGATTCGGAATGGGTGGATCAAATTTTTCATTTCTTCTATTTTTCTTATTATGGCATATTGTTCATTCCCGCTCTTTTGCTCATGATCCGGGAGCGGCGAAACATTTCCAAACCGGACTGGACAAAATTGGTGTTAACACGGCAATTGCTTTTTACCATGACTTTTACTATGCTGAGTTGCTATCTTATATTCATTGT
>CAYTLS010000402.1:0-3410 GCA_964438745.1 uncultured bacterium | reverse complement strand
CTTCCGGGACTGGTTTAACTTCTTCCAGTTTTTTCAGGCTTTTGGCATGTTTTCGGGCAACGAACTCATCGAGATCAATTGGTTTCTCAATTTTGTGGTCCTTCAGATACTCTTTAAGCGTTTCTTTGATCGGGACACCGGCATGTCTTTCCAGGTATGAAGTGGAACAGGATAAACCATATTCCGCAAAGGTTTCATGCCAGGCTTCCCAGTGTTTCGGCATTGAATCCACCAGTGTTCCGTCACAATCAAAAATAAGTCCTTGTATGTCATTATCAATTTTAATCATTTTTACTCCTTTTCAAGTCCTTAAAATACGGATCATCCGGGAAAAATTCATGTAAAAAATAAATAACAGAAGTTGTCCGGCTAATTGCTTCCAAAAAAGTTAAACAAATCTGTTTTTAAACCGTTGATTTTTTTGTAATATATCAGGCTAATGATAAATGAGATCAGTTCGAATTATGGGAATTATTGATAAGAAGTATGTTGCACATCCCCGCTTAGTAGGTATTATTGGCGCCAAATATGGTGAGAAAATCAATTTTATGACCGCCGCCTGGCACACTTATGTTTCAATCAATCCCTTATTATATGGTGTTGCTATTGGCAGCAAAACTTACACTCATGAATTAATTGAGCAGTCAGAAGAATTCACCATATCCTTTCTCTCCGTTGATCATATCTTGCAAATACACAGCCTTGGAAAACTTACCGGACGAATATACAATAAAATTGATCTGGTGAACTTAAAATTGAAAACCGGTAAAAAAGTAGCTACCCCCCATCTTGAAGATGCTTACGGCGTGCTGGATTGCAAGATTACAAAAAAAGTAAAAACCGGGGACCATAGTTTTTTTATTGGAAAAATTGTTGACTGTCATGGTGACGAATCAGTATTTGATAAAGAGGGCATTATCTATACCGACAAAGCCCAGCCCACCATGTATCTTGGTAAAAACAATTATATTACAACTGATAAAAACTCTGAAAAACACTTTGCTCTGGACGAATGAAAAAAATCATCACATTCATATTGATCAGTTTCCTTTCAACCAATGCCTTTCCGGGTAATTTTTTAAATGACCAGTACGACCATTATCAAAATTCAATTAGTAATAGTTTGAACTATAAAAATCACCGGGATTTACTATGGGTCGCCGGACTGGTATTGCCTGCCAGCTTTTTACTCGATCAAACAGTGCAGGAATTTGCACAGGAAGAGGGTTTTTATCCTGATAAAATTTCTAATATCGGTGATGAATTCGGTCACCGCAAGGGTTATTATGCCACTGTTGGTGCCATGGCGATCTATGATCTGATCACCCAAAAGCCCTGGCGCAGGAGTCTGGCAGAGATTCGTTTGGTGGCTGAAGGACTTCTTGTGGGACAAAAGGTCGTTGACATCCTGAAAACACTTTCTGCCAGAGAGCGACCCAATGGGGCGAATTTACGCTCATTTCCCTCGGGACATTCCGCCGGTGCTTTCGGACTGGCCACCACCCTTGACGGAATCTACGGTAAAAAAATCGGAATTCCCGCCTATGCTATGGCCTTTTTTGTGGCCTCCAGCCGAATCCACGATAACAAGCACTATCTTTCCGATGTCATTGCCGGTGGATTGGTCGGCACTATTGTAGCTCGTGGATTTGTAATTAATTATCATAAAAATTGGAAAATTACTCCAGAAATTCATACTCATCAATTATCAGTGAATTTAACCATTAACTTTTAGGTATATTTATGGAATTAAGGGCCTTAGGATTAACAGACTGGTATTTATCAGCATTGGAAAACCCAATTTCTCCGGATGATGAAATCGCCCGGGTCATTACAGTTAATAAGGACAACTACACCATACATACAGGAGAAGCAGAGATTATTGGTGAGATTACGGGCCGCATTCGCTACAATGCTGATTCAAAAATTGATCTGCCGGCTGTGGGTGACTGGGTGAAAATTCAACGGTTCGACAAAAATTCACCGGCCCTGATTACCAATATTCTGCCCCGCAAAACCGAATTGAAACGAAAAACCGCCGGACGCCGCATGGAGTATCAGATGATCGCCAGCAATATTAACCGGGCTTTCGTCATGCAGTCTCTCGACAATAATTTCAATATCAATCGGATGGAACGCTACATGACCATGATCCATGAAAGCAATATTGACACTGGCATTCTGCTGAGTAAATCGGACCTTCTCTCACCGGAAGAGTTACAGGATAAAATCAATACAATTCGCCAGCAGGGCATTCAGGCAGAAATTCTTATCTTTACCAATAAAGACAAAGAAAGCATTGATCAGATTCGCACCCATTTAGTTGCAGGCAAAACCTACTGTTTGCTCGGTTCATCGGGCGTTGGAAAAACCACATTGCTCAATAATCTGGTGGGAGAAGAGTTGTTTGCTGTTGGTGAAATCCGCGAAAAGGATCATAAGGGACGCCATACCACGACCAACCGTAACCTGGTAGTTCTCCCCGGCGGTGGTATGCTGGTGGATACACCGGGAATGCGGGAATTGGGTAATATTGAACTAACAGAGGGTATCAGAAAGACCTTTAATTTAATTGATGACCTCAGTCAGCACTGCAAATTTAATAACTGCAGTCACACCCAGGAACCCAAGTGTGCTGTTTTAAAAGCCCTGGAGGAGGGTGAAATCACTGAAGATCATTATAACAATTATATCAAATTAACCAAAGAAAGCCGCTTTAATAAAATGTCTTACCTGGAACGCAAAAGGCAGGATAAGGAATTTGGAAAAATGCAGAAGCGAGTGATGTCGGAACGAAAATCCAGACGACAAAGTTAATTAAAAAGCCTCATTACTGAGGCTTTTTTAAATTAGTTCGGTAAATTATCTTTTTTGATCATTGGCTGTCCGGGAAAGCCGGTTGTCATTTTTCCACTCTCCGGAATTTTACCAAAATTTGATTCAAATTTCTGAATATTTTCCTGCAGGGTTTTGACAAAATTCTTTGCGTGGATCGGGGTCATGATCACACGGCTTTTTACTTTTGCTTTCGGACGTCCCGGTGTGATCCGGGCAAAATCCATAATAAACTCCGCTCCCGAATGGGAAACGATGGTAAAATTACTGTACGTTCCATCGGATTGTTCTTCGGGAATTTCAACCTGCAACTGTCTTTTCTTATCTTTTTTTTCTTCCATTTTATACCTGTAAAAATTATACTATGATTATCATTGTCAATTAATGGTCAGCGCTTTTTGCTGGCTTTTTTTCCTTGATTATCATCCTCTTTTGCAGAACTTCCATCACCGGCGATTTCCTCATCATCGATGGCAACTTCATCCTCAAAGATATTCCATGATTCCTGTTCGATAGTGTCTTCATCTAAGCCTTCGTTCAGTTCAGTGTCATCTTCGAACTCGTTCCAGATTTCA
>CAYTLS010000401.1:0-3412 GCA_964438745.1 uncultured bacterium | reverse complement strand
TTTAGGCGATTACAAATCGCCGATCCCAATAAGATAGAGAAGCCGGTTCCGGGAGGGGCTGGCTTTCTTTTTGGGTGATGCGGTTTTTAACCGCGTTAAATGCGGCGATTTCAAATCGCCGATCCCACAATAAATTAAATTGTTACTAAAATCCAATTATCCCTACCTTTGTTGTAAAATCAAACAAACTACCATGAAACAGTTGTCAATCCTTTTTCTGAGCCTTTTTATTTTGGCCGGGTGCAATAGCCACAACTCTTCTGAAAGTTCTACTAATAACAATGAAAGCTGGGCATTTACCGGTTTTGAAAAAGTTGACAGTCTGAATCCGATTCTGAAGCCTTCACCTGATTTAAATTTTGTGTGCCCGATTAACAAACAATCCATCCGCTGGGAAGAGCGAAATGTGCTGAATCCGTCGGCCATTGTTAAAGACGGCAAAGTGTGGCTTTTTTATCGCGCACAGGATGTAAGCGGCACCTCACGAATCGGGCTGGCGGTGAGCAGCGACGGACTGCATTTCGAGAAACAACCTGAACCCGTTTTTTACCCGGATAACGATTCAATGAAAACCATAGAATGGAACTTCCGGAAAGATGCAGATTACGAATTTTCAGAGGAACCGTCTTCCAAACTGTTTGATGGCACCGAGGACCCGCGTATTGTGGAAAGCGACGACGGAAGATACATTATGACTTACACAGCCTACGACGGCAAAACCGCCCGGCTTTTACTTGCAACTTCTGAAGATCTGCAAAACTGGACCAAGCACGGCCCGGTTTTAAGCGCTGAAAAATACAAAGACACCTGGTCGAAATCGGGTGCGATTGTAGTGAAACAGCAAGGAAATAAGATGGTAGCTACAAAAATCAACGGAAAATACTGGATGTATTTTGGCGATACCGATCTGTTTATGGTTAGCTCCGACGACCTGATTCACTGGGAAGTAGCCAAAAATGCCGAAAACGGTGAAATGATTGAAGTGCTGCATCCGCGCCCCGGTTATTTCGACAGCCGGCTGGTGGAACCTGGCCCTTACGCTCTGTTAAAAGACGAAGGCATTTTGCTGATATACAACGGAAGCAACGCGGCCAATTTCAACGATTCGGCATTGCCAAAATTCACCTACGCGGCAGGCCAGGCATTATTTGATAAAAATGAACCATGGAAAATCATCGATCGAACAGCGAGTTATTTTATTCATCCTGATAAAGATTATGAGAAAGTAGGCGAAGTAAACGAAGTATGTTTTGTGGAAGGATTGGTCAACTTTCAGAATAAATGGTTTTTGTACTACGGAACTGCCGACTCAAAAATCGCAGTGGCTGTTCACCCATAAAAAAAGCGGACTTAAACTGAACCCGCTCCTCTGAACATCAGTAGATTACATGCTAATTAGAAGTTCCTGACCTTATTACTTTCTTGTTTCCAATAACGACACCACCGATTACCAGGATATCGAAATGACGGTGAACGGCTATACAAACTCACCGGAATGAACCTATGCGCTGACGAAACAAACCCCACGGCAGTTTTCCATCTGGTGTGAATTGAATGACGGGAAGAACGGATTTTATTCCAGTAAATTTAAGTGAGGTTCTTTTGAAAAATGTATTTTGTGCAACCTGCTATCAATGTTCATCTTGTAAATACAGTTGGTGTGATTTTTGCGGTAACATAATATCATTTCAATAAAACCAAGATGAAAACAATACTTCTTTTATCTGTCTTTTTTGTTCTCCCTGTTTTCTTGTTTGCACAGACTGAAACCCAGCCAAAAAAACAGAATCCGGAACGAAACAACCAGTTTGAAATTTCACCAAAGATTAAACCGGAGCAATCCGACAGACTTGCATTTTCGGATACCATTCCGGGGATGCCTGAAGTTTTTGTTCATCCTGAGATTGCTACGGCCGATAAAAAAAAATCTGATCCTTATCGAATGCCGGTGGCCCGTCCGGGTGATAATCGTCAATTTAATATGCCCATTTATGTTCCTGACTCATCGGTACACTATTACATAAAACAGGCAATACCTGTGAAGCCGCTTCCAAAGAAAAAATGACATGAAACTATTTTTATCCTTTTCTTTCATAATTTCATTCTTCTTTGCTGTTAGCAGCCAGACATTGCAAAGCCCAAAGCCAGAAGTTGATACTACACTTTACGAAAAACTTTACCTCCACATCGACAGGGAATTTTATTCTCCCGGCGATGATGTATGGTTTAAATCTTACCTGGTAAGCGGAATCAATCACAAGCTAATACCCGGATTCAAAAACGTGTATGTGCAACTGGTTGCCGATGATGGCCGGATAATCGACCAGCAGGTGATGCTGTCGGTGTATGGGGCTGCCAACAACGATTTCCACCTGCCGGATACCCTTGCGGCAGGACAGTACACCATAAGGGCATATACCAAATATTTGCAGAACTTTGAAGAGGAGAGCCTGTTTCACCAGAAAATATCCGTTTCGCGTACTGCCGATTTACCTGAAGTCAAAGAAAAACCGGAAGAAAACAGCATCATCGATGTTTCATTTTTACCCGAAGGCGGTAACCTTATTATGAATACTGCCAATTATATAGCTTTTAAAGCCATCGATAAATCGGGGAAGGGGTTCCCTGTTACCGGAAAGGTTGTGGATGAAACAGGCCGGGAAGTGACAACTTTTGAGAGCACTTACAGGGGAATGGGCAGGTTTTTGCTGATGCCGCAGGAGGGAAAAAAATACATTGCCCAAATCGACGGTCATCCCGGTTTGAGGTATCAGCTTGAGGATGCCCGTTTCGATGGTGTTGCCTTTCATTACCAGGCAAATGGAAATAATCTGCAATTCATCCTCAACCGTAACTTTAAGGCGGGTGACAAACGGCAACTGACACTGCTGGCTTCACACAAAGGAAAGGAACTTTTCCGTGAAGAAATAGCAATGAAGGATTTTCAGCACGCTGTAACTATTTATAAAGGTTTTTTTCCGCAAGGTATATCAAAAATCACACTGCATGATGAACAAGACAACATAATGGCCGAACGGCTTGTATTTGTCCGGGCCCCCGATGAAACCAAACTCAAAATTACACCGAATAAAAATGAATACCATTCGCGTGAAAAAATTGAGTTGCAACTTGAATCTCTTCTGAATTCAGAAGAAGACAGTATTGCAGGCGGACTTTCACTGGCAGTGGTAAACGAGGATTATTTCAGCAGGGGAGGCAAAATGCAGACCATTGAAAGCTACCTGCTTTTGGATTCGGAACTGAAAGGGCCGGTTGAATCTTCTGCTTCTTTTTTTACAGATGAGGAAGATATAACCGCCGCTGAAAAACTCGACCTTTTAATGATGGTAAACGGGTGGAGAAGGTATTACTGGGATGATTTGGAGGATTACTTTAGCAAACCGCTGTCCGG
>CAYTLS010000400.1:0-3416 GCA_964438745.1 uncultured bacterium | reverse complement strand
GCGATGAAAATGTTATGTTCTTCAGTCGCGGCAATCCCAAGCAGCGCCTGATCATTGCCATCAATAAAAGTCCGCAAGAACAAAGAGTTACCCTTGATTTACCACCATGGCTGTCGTCCGGTACAGAGCCCCTTTTGGTCAGAGATTCCAGATATAGTGACGGAAAGTTCAAATTATCCGGATATTCCGGGAATATTTGGAAATGTGATTAATCGTCCCCTTATCCAGTGTCTCCTGTCCGTCGGTCGAATCACTATTTTTTGTCACACTGATAACAACTTTTCATCACAGGAAAATAAAATTCACGACCCCTATGCGGAACTTCTACCTTATGAATTGAATAAAACAGGCAATTATCTGGGATTAGTACCTTAATAACCCTTTTCGAAATTTCATAAAATTGCTTATATTTTTTGGTAACATAAAATATGGACAGATCAATGAAAAAAATAATAATAGCAGCACTGATATTTCTAGTCGGATCACTACTGAATGCGCAGGTCATCGCCGAGCAAAATGAAGAATTTGATCCCATGACGCTCAATGAACCACCGATCTCTTTCATGAATATCACTGATATCTATGAAATCATTTCCGACATCCATGATTACTCCCATGGTAATGGTGATCAGCAGGATACCCGGATCATTGACAAACAGGGCTGGAAAATCCAGATATATTCCACGAAAAATTTTTATGAAGCCGACAGTCTCCAGCAGCGGGCAAAAACACTTTTTCCACAAAAAGAAGTGGTCTCCATATTCAATTCTCCATACTATAAAATTCGCCTCGGAAATTGTGAAAGCCGGGATGAAGCAGAGCAATTACTCCGGTCGGTGAAACGCAGAAACTTAGGATCACCCTGGATCATTCCGTCACGGATCAAGGTCAGGGAAAAGATATCCATCAACAAATAACACGATTATAAAGGGAAAGGGATCCATATGTCAGGACATTCCAAATGGAGTACTATTAAAAGAAAAAAAGGTGCAAAAGATGCAGCTCGTGGCAAAATATTTACCAAACTGATCAAAGAAATCCAGATCGCTGCCAGATCCGGCGGCGGTGATGAAGATGCTAATCCACGCCTCAGCACAGCCGTACAGGCGGCCAAAGACGCCAATATGCCGAAAAAAAATATTGAGCGGGCGATAAAAAAAGGAACCGGCGAGATTGAAGGCGAAAATTATGAAGAATATACCTATGAAGGATATGGCCCAGGCGGTGTCGCGATTCTGATGAATGTCACTACAGATAACAAGAATAGAACCGTTTCTGAAGTCCGTCACCTGCTGGATAAATATGGCGGCAACCTGGGAACCGACGGTTCTGTTGCCTGGATGTTTGATACAAAAGGAAAAATTATCGTCAATGCCGGCCAGGTATCTGAAGATGATATTTTTATGGCAGCTACTGAAGCCGGCGCCGAAGATGTGGTTTCAGATGAAGAATTTCACACCGTTTATACCGAAGCTGCCGACCTGATGAATGTACGCGCGGAACTGGAAAAGCAAGGCGTACCCGTGAAGGAATCTTCCATTGATAATATTCCCAAAAATGATGTCAAAATCGAAGATATAGATACTGCTAAAAAGGTCATTACCCTAATCGATATGCTCGAAGATAACGACGATATACAAAAAGTTTTTACTAATTTTGACATCGATGATGAACTGGCTGAACAGCTGGATGAATAAATGTCTGCATACCGAATATTGGGGATTGATCCGGGACTAAAACACACCGGATGCGGCATTGTGGAGCGCGTGGGCAAAGAATTAACCTATTTGAATTCCGGCACCATTGACACCGATGTCAAGATGAAATTCCCCGACCGGCTTCTGAAAATATATAATGAAGTCGAAAAAGTTATTTTACAATATAAACCTGATGCAATTGCAGTGGAGCAAAGCATTTACGCACAAAATGTGCAAATTGCCCTGAAACTGGGACACGCCCGGGGAATGGTGATTTTAGCCGGCGCCCGGAATAACCTGGAAATCGGCGAATATCCGCCTAAGAAGATAAAATCCTCAGTCACCGGCAATGGCAATGCTTCCAAGGAACAGGTCAAGTTCATGGTGGCCAATTTACTGAGCATTACGCCAAACATGCTCTCCTTTGACAGTTCCGATGCACTGGCAGCTGCCATTTGTCACTTTAACCACTTTAAACTGACAGGACTTTGATCATGTACGAATATATTAGCGGAAAATTAATCGCGAAAGAACCAACCGCCGTCATTATTGATGTTAATGGCATCGGCTATAAAATATTCATCCCCGTTTCCACCTATGAAAATATCGGCCAGCCAGGGGAACAGGTGAAACTGCTGACCCATTTTAAAGTGCGGGAAGATGACCAGAGTTTATACGGTTTTTCCACCAAAAAAGAGCGAGGCTTATTTGAATTGCTGATCGATGTCTCGGGAATTGGCGCGAAAATGGGCATTTCAATACTGTCCGGCGCCACCGTTGATGAATTCAAGCAGCGGATCATCAGTCAGGATGTCAAAGCATTGACCCTGATACCGGGCATTGGTAAAAAAACAGCCCAACGAATTATTGTCGAACTAAGTGAAAAATTACCCAAACTGGAAACCGGTAGTGAAAGTCCGCAATCCACCCTGACCAGCGCTAAAAATCAGGTGATGGATGAAGCCGTCCGCGCCCTCGTATCCCTGGGATACAACAAAGGCGCTGCTGATAAATCAGTACTAAAAGCTGTGGCAAAACTGGGAGACACCGCCACGCTGGAACAAATAATTAAGACAGCCTTAAACATGATTTAAATAATGGAGGGAGACATGGCTGACGTTAAGCAAACAACCTTATATGATACGCATGAAAAACTGGGCGCGAAAATGGTGCCCTTTGCCGGCTACTATATGCCGATCCAATATTCAGGAATCGTAGAGGAACATCTGCGGGTCCGTGAAAAAGTAGGTATGTTCGATGTGTCTCACATGGGGGAATTCACCGTAAAAGGTGACAAAGCCGAAGAATTTTTAAACAAAATCACAGTGAATGATGTGTCCAAACTGACACAAGGGAAAGCGCAATATACCATGATGCTCTATCCTGACGGCGGCATTGTGGATGATCTGATCATTTACAAAAATGCTGACGATGATTTCATGATGGTGGTCAATGCAGCCAATATGGAAAAGGATTTTAACTGGGCCAAAGACCATCTGCTCGAAGGTGTAGAACTGAAAGACAAATCCGATACCACCGGACTGCTGGCTGTACAGGGACCCAAAGCCATTGAAACATTACAAAAACTCACCGATGTAAAACTAGGTGATATGAAGCCCTTCACTTTTAAGAAGGATAAACTGGCCGGCAAGGAAATGATCATTTCCGCTACCGGATATACCGGCGAAAAGGGTTTTGAATTATACCTGGATGCGGAAG
>CAYTLS010000399.1:0-3425 GCA_964438745.1 uncultured bacterium | reverse complement strand
AAAGATGAATTGATTTATTATGAAGGTGGACGAGAAGCAGCAATGACATTGGATATTACTTTTGTGCCGGTGGATGCTTCAATTATTGGAATTGTGGATAATGTCAAACTATTAAAGCAGGTGGATGAATGATATTGGGAAAGGTTTGCGGATCAATCAATTCAACAATCAATCATGATTATTATGATAATAAACGCTTATTGCTGGTTGACAGAATAAATCCCGACGGTACGGAGACAGGCAAATACCTTATTGCAATGGATTCGATCGGCGCCGGCTTCGGTGAAACGGTGATCATTGTGGATGAGGGAAATTCCGCCCGCATGATCGTAGAAGATAAAACAGCACCTCTGCGCGCTATAATTGTTGGAATTGTTGACCATATTGATGTTGAAAGAAAATAAGCCCAACTTATTACGACTTTTAATAGATTCGATTCTTTAGAAAACCCAATATCCTCCCGTAATTCATAAAATTTGATAAAGCACACTGTTTTGCACAGAGTAGTCAAGAATTGACAGGCTACTGTTGCAATTAATTATTTGGATTTGTAAAATTGAAGCAATTTCATTTCGAAAGAAATTGAAATGGAGACTAGGAGACCCCGAAGAGAAAATCTTCGGGGTTTTTAAAATTTTGAAAATATAATATTTCCCTCTATGTTTAATTATAAAAGGGATAGGATACAAATATGAAAAGAAAAATACTGGTTGTCGATGATAATGAATCAACCTTGAATTTATTAAATGTCTTTTTAACCCAAAAAGGGTATGAGGTTACTCTTGCCAAAGATGGTATAGAAGCTTTTGATCTGATACGTAAACGTCCTTTTCCCGTCGTTATTACAGATATTAAAATGCCTCGTATGAATGGTATTGAATTGATTGAAAAAATCAAAAATACTTATCCCATGATTCGTGTAATTATTACCACGGGCCATGTTAAATTTCAGTATGGCCTGTCCGCCTTTACCAATGGTGCGGAAACCATTATTTTCAAACCTTTTGATTTTCAGAAACTGGATGAGGCAATTCAACGCAGTTTTGAATTTCTAGATCAGTGGGAAATCAAACTAAAAGAACTTCAGGAATACAACAAAGAGGAAGAGGAGATTCCCAAAGGTAATGAGACCGTGCTCTTTGTGGATAATGATGAAAAGATCAAGGGATTCGCAGAATTTAATTTGAAGCAAAACGGATACCGCTTTTTAGGGGCACAAAATGGCAATGATGCCTTGGATATGACTGAAAAATTAGATACACCAGTTGATCTGCTGATCACCAGTGTAAAACTGGAAGATATGTATGGCAAAGAATTATTTGAAGAATTAAAACGACAATATCCTGACACCAAATTACTCTATCTGGTAAGTTATAAAGAAGATATTATTTTTGAGGACAATGTGCTCCATGAAGAAGATGGATATATCTATAACCCCTTTACAAAAAAAGTACTTTTAAAAGAGGTCAGGAAAAAACTGGATCAAGAATGATACGTTCCATATGGCCATTATTCATTAATATTGGCAATAACGGCCAATTTACTGGGACAGACCGGTATTTCCACCTATCAAAGAGGATGGAAAATTTTCATTGGTACCAACCGGACTGAATTTACAACAATAGATGGAAAAGCCGGCTATGGGTATAGTTATGGTGGATCCAGAGAAATTCCCGTCTCCAAAAGTTTTAGCCTTGAACCGGCAATGATATTAAGTGCTCGCAAAACTTATCTTGATGATATTATCATCAGACCTGAGTTTGAAACGGACAGTTTGTTTTATGCTGATGTAAAATCGACATTAAAACCGGTTGAAATTAATCTATTTTCAAGTATAACATTTTTAAAAAATTATAATTATGGAATATCCGTTCTGGTCGGCTTAGGATATGGCTTTTTTAATATTGTCAATTCCGAGATAACCACAAAAGGCATCGTATTGGACCAGGAATTGAAATGAGACCTGAAAATCGGCGATTATTCCTCACCCTTAGGTGAAGTAAATGATGGTGGCTGGATTGGCCATTATGGGATCAGGTTATCTGTGAGCAAATTAAATATTGATCTATATTATTCGGATTATTTGTACCGGTTCTATAAGGGGGGCAGTTACCTGGTGCTTGACCAGAAAATTCACTCCTTGAATCTTATCCTTGCTCTTCGTCAATAAAACAAAGCCCCGAATAAGAATTCAGGGCTTTGTGGTTGCTCTATTTTTATAAGTTTATTTTTTTTCTTTCAGACGCCAAAGTTTCTGAAATAATACTTCCAGGGCATCGCCTAATTTGGCATCTCTGGCGGTAGTAATATCATCCTTGTTATCAAGTACAACATAAGGAACTTTGTGGCCTTTTATGGTGATATATTCGGGGTCACTGCCTTTGAATTCTTCCCAGTCCACTTCTTTGTACATTTTTTCCAGTTTTTCATCAGGCAATCCATGTTCCAGGATAGAATCCGGTTTGTCAGGATTAAAGCGATTGCGATTTTTACGCAAGGATTCAGAAAAAGGAACATCAATGTAAAAAATGGCTGCCCGTTCAAGTATCTCGTCGCTCAGGTGCTGATAGGCTTCCTGGTATCCGCCATGCTCTGATCCACGGGAAAATTCGATCAACGTTGTATGTTTATCATGGTAATTTTCATTGTCCCGCAATCTTTTCTGGTATTCCAGAGATAGGCGCTCAATCAGTAAGTGCCATTGGTATTCATGCAGAAAATATCCATCAGGAGTGGAATGCATTCTGGGTTTATTGAATTTCTTTTCCAGGATCGCATCTTCTTCAAACCAGGTCCATAACATTGGAAAATCATCAATATCATCAAATTCCGCTACATGAAATCGCTCGTTGCGCTCCCGGGCGGCTGTTTTTTTGATGTAGTCGATAACTTCGGATTTACCAGAAGCAGGGCGTCCATTTAAAATAATAATATCAAAGTTTTTATTAGCCATATTTTTCTCCATAATTTATTTAATTTGCATTTTTTTTCGTTTGGCCAGCGCCGGTGGTATCGTAAGGAACAAAATAGCAAAAACGATCAGGCCGGCACTGATCAGGCGGCTGGTGGCAGGTGCCGGTACCCCAAGAAGCGTCAGTAAATAGGAGGCAATTACTCCGGCAATAATACTGGAGGAGCGGTTAACCGGAATACAATAGGTGTTTTCATTTTTATCCAGGAATACAAGTGTGCCGAATACGCCGGTTCCCTGCGACAGAACCCCAATCATTACCAGAGCCCATAAGTAAGGTTGATTCCAGTGATAAGTAAATCCCATTCTGACGGTTTCGGTGATTTCGCCGGTATTAAAAATTGCCAGCATGACCAGCATAAAAACAAACATGGGAGTGGCAGTCATTTGCTCTTCCACAAAATATCGTTTGTTAGCGTCAGCGCTTTCGGATTTTGCCAGTCGGCTCATAAAT
>CAYTLS010000398.1:0-3455 GCA_964438745.1 uncultured bacterium | reverse complement strand
AATATAATTTTAACCGGCATTATTCATAAAACCATGAACCATACCGGTGTCACGCCGATAGCTTACCTGCCGTCGGTACCGAATAGACTAGCAGGATTTGCCTGCTATCATAAAGAAGGGGTGACAATCTGCAACGGATAGTTAATGATTGTATTTTCAGAATACCATTCTGAGCGTCGGTTCGTCGTTATGACAGGCGATCTTATATATCCAGATTAATGCTGACCGGGCAATGATCGGAGCCTGTTACCGCATTGTGTATATCAGTAGATTTGACCATTGGTAAAAAATCCTGATTCACACAATTATAATCGATCCGCCAGCCATTATTCCGCGCCCGGGAACGAAACTGGTAAGACCACCAGGTGTACTGCTCGGCTTTATCAGGATAAAAATGACGGAAGGTATCGACATAACCGGAATTCAAAAACCTGGTCATCCATTCCCGTTCTTCAGGAAAATAACCGGGAAAATGTTCAAAGTCTTTCGGATTTTTGAGGTCAATGGGCTTATGGGCAATATTATAATCACCACAGAGCAATAGATTTTCTCCTTTTTTTATCAGTGAATTACACTTTTCAAGAATCGCATCACAAAAAGCCAGTTTATAATGAATTCGCTTGCCTTCCAATTGACTGTCGGGGAAGTAGCAATTAATCAATGTATATTCCGGAAATTTAGCAATAATTGTTCTGCCTTCCACATCAAAATCATCTACACCGAGAGCCTCAATGGCCAGCGGTTCTTCCCGGCAATAAAGGGCGACACCACTATAGCCACGCTTTTTTGCTGATTTAAAATAACTTGTGTATCCCTCTATTTCTTTGAGTTCTTGACTTAATTGCTCTTTGTGGGCTTTTGTTTCCTGTAGGGCCAGAATATCCGGTTGGGCATTTTTGATCCATCTCTGTAATCCTTTTCGATCGGCAGCTCTGATTCCGTTAATATTCCAGGAAAAAATTCGTTTCATTTTTACCAGCCATTTCTAATTAATTTATTCCCATTTAAAAATCCAGCCAAAGTTATCGGTTGCAGATGAGAATTAAAAAGAAATTATTGTATAAAGCGCAATGACTATCCATGGGATGGATAGTCATTGCACCCGGAATCAGGAAAATTTATTTTGTAGGCATCAGATAAACGATCTTTTTATTGGGGATATCATAGATTTCCATGGATTCCCGAAATTTCAAATCCTTTTGTTCACAATAAGATTCCAGCAGCGGGTATACTTTCATAATGCCTACCATGATTGACAGTTTCGATTTAAAAGGAAATTCGGCATAGATCATCGGCTGGCCGGCAATGGTCATCACTTTGTAGGTTCCGGTTAACCGGATATTCTGATCCATATCTTTTGGTTCGATGATACAGCCGGCTTTACTGCGCAGTTTTTCAGCCGGTACCTTTTTGGGATTGTCATAGTAGACGCCAATACCTTTATACGTCTCCAGATTATGTTCTTTGATCAGATATTCATAAATATCATCCTGAATTTTGCCGGTCTCCTGGTAAGGCCCCACATGGTCTTTGTAAATTATTTTATAAGGACCAACTACTTTGGTTGTAATGACCGGCCTCTTAAAAAATCCTAAATAGGCCAAAAAACTTAATAAACCTAAAATAACAACTGAAAAAATGATCAATGCTATTTTCATGCGAATTCCTTTCCTTGTCTTTTAGATTTAAAAAATACTGAGGTAACTAACTCAATAATGAATCCGTAAATGATGCCCATTAATACTGTCGCCATCAATAAGGTCGGTTGTTCCAGTAATGGCATTGCCATGGGAATACTGGTCAGAAAACCGATTAGGATTCCATGCAGATGCCATTTCATTTTCAAGGCGCTGATGCCAATGGTGAAGCCCATTAGGGTTCGCCCGGTTAATATGGAGAGTTTGATGCCTAAGGATACCGGTTGCGTGGGATCACTGGCGGCCATACCCATGCAGATCAATCCACAGATCAGTCCCACAAATGTCGCGATTATAATTCTTTTTGAAGATGTCATAGTTCCTCCTGTTTCATTTAAAATCATTTCATTAAAATTTAAACCACAGTTATGACACCTATATGTCAGGGTTGAAAATATTTTTGTAAAAGCTGTTAACACCACTTTCACAGCGGTGAAAAAATAGCTAAACATAGAGCGAAATGAAACCCTATGAAATCAGGTTGGCAATAAATCAATTAAAAGGATAATTAACCTGAACTCAATCAATGTAATGATCTTATAGTCAGCCCTTAACTATTAAATTGGTGTATTAAAAATAATTTTAATTAGATTTTTTAAATAATTTACTCCACGGATAATTTTCTTTTTTAGGCATTATAAAAATCACCGTTAAAAAATTTTAATTTTCAGACGTTAAGGATTTCATATTGTCTGAGCGTATTATTTTCCAATTTTTTTTCTTTAAGATACTTATCCATTGATGATTATACCATATATTACATCAGATAATTGAAGCGAGTTTATGATATCTACATGTCAGGCGAAGCATCGCGAAGACTGAGGCTGGAAATTAAAATTTTAGAGGATTTTTATATCGCCTTGATTTTTTTGTTACTTTTTTCATCAAGGGAAAAAGTAAAGTAAAAATTACAATTTAACATAAATCCAATAAACCAATTTATATATTAACAACCTGATAACAAGCCAGGTACAAATAAAACTACAAATCTTTTGTAATTAAAAAAGAGGTGTAATATTAAGAATATCCCGGTAATAGGCATAGAGTTTCTGGACAACATTACGGTAATCATGAACCTGCTCGACCCACTCTCTGCCCTGCTGACAATATTGCCAAAGCAAATCCCTGTTCTCAATGAGATGAATTAACTTCTCTTCCAAATCAGATTCCTGCGCGCTGATAAAGGGATGATCGGGTATAAACTTTTGAAAATCCGCATTCATATAGGTAACACAGTCCACCCCCATAGAGAGGGATTCCAGGGAATTCATACCATAACCCGGCGCGTGGTCTGTGATCTGGTCAATATAAATATCGGCCTGACGTTTTAATTCCAGCACACGTTCATGGAATAGATTCTCAATGAATATAAACTTGATGTTATGAGAATTTTCCAGTTTTTTACAGACCTCAATAATTTTATTGGACCCTTTCACCTTACGATTGGTGGTAGCATGACAAATCGTGATCCGGTCATTGAGTTTTTCTTTTGGCTGAAAGGCCCGGACATCATAGGGCAAAAAAAGATAATGAATATCAGGATGCCTGAAGGTCAGGTCCAGTTCATTGGTGAGATTCAGGTCACTCAACTTATCCATCGCCGGTATCACACCACGATTGCGCATGTCCTGTCCGTGGTAATGACAAACGATTTTTTTACCGGCGGCCTTCATTCTGCGGGCAAACTTTCCGTCACGAAAAAAATCAGTGCCCCACTCAAAATGGATCACATCAAAATCATCCAGATCATATCTCCTG
>CAYTLS010000397.1:0-3458 GCA_964438745.1 uncultured bacterium | reverse complement strand
CACTGGGCCGGTATCCGTTTCCATTTCTCCCGTTTGGTTATCATACGGGTCGTTTCGGATGTACTGCTTTTCGGGGAAGAATGGTGCCATGAATCCTGTTGTTGTAACCATCCTAAAGGCATCCAAGTTACCAAAGTAAAACTCCCGGTATTCTTCTTTGTTCCTTCTGGCACCACCAAAAGAACAATCCACCGGCACCCAGCCGTAGGGTTCCAGGTAGATCTCGCACCAGTCGTGCAATGATTTTGTCGGCGGTTGAAATTGCCATCCGCTCACCAACCGGGCGGGAATTTCATTGTACCGGCAAAGGGTTATGAAAAGAAAGGTTTTGATACCGGCATCTCCCTGTTTGTAAAAAAAGGCATAAAGACCAAGACTTCTGATGGTTGAGTATTCTCGAATATTTGCCCAGCGAATATTTTTGTCGATCCAGGTAAAGAGCTTTTTGGCTATTAAATAGGGATTGCTTTCATCACCAACAATAAAGCGTGACAACTCTTCTATTCCCTGATTGAAAACAATATGAGGTGGCCGGGGTTTCATATAGCGCTTCAAACCGTTTAACTCTTCAATGGGCTTAACCTTATCGGGTTCGATATTATTGTAAACGGCCCGGGAGGTGAATTCATATTCCACCATAAACTCAGTAGTTGTATCGGGTTTGGCAATACTTTGCATAAAAATGGTACGCTGTCGTTTGTCATTTTCGGAAATCAGGTGTACATGGGGATCGGAGGTGATACGTTTCACATTGTATTGTTGGTTGGGGATTTCGCGGGGAAAGGGCAACCAGCATTTGAGGATTGTGGAATCCGGCACAGCATCTTCCTTGACAGTTAATGTATGAACAATATTAATCGTAACGGGCAACAGATATTTGTTTTTCTTTTGCCGGTATTCCCTTTTTATGCGTTTTAAATGAAGATTCAGGGGAAAGGCCACATATTTGCGCACTTTGCGCGGATCCATTGCCGCACTATCAGCCCGGGCTTTTATAATACTCAGTTCCGGATGCACGCGAAACAGATTTTCCACTGATTGATTATAATATTTCAATTCACCTTCGATTATTTTGGTCTCCAGATATTGCTGATCGGCCCATTTCATCAGGTCTTTATTTTTAGCGCCGGGTACGTACTTGCGAATTTTTTCTAAAACTTGAGAAGAATCCAGGCTAAATTCCATCTTGATCCGGTCCAGGCGTTCAATCTCATATTTCATAGAGTCAATATATTCGGCAGAGGCTGTGTCCTGTTTCGCCAGCAGATCATCCAGAATTAGTTCCTGGGCAACTTTGTAATTCCCCTGAACAATGTTTTCTTTTATTAGATCACGATCCGTTTTTCCCGAACATTGAAAAATAAGGATTATGAAAATACCAATTATAAAAAAATTTACTTTTCTGACCATAGGTTACTTTTCTTTTTAAAATTATTTTATTTGAAAGTTTAGAAGAAAAATCTATCTTTTCAAGAGTTTTTTTAAATTACCCCGATTGATGTGGCATAAACTTTGTCATTGTACTACAACTAATTTTTTAATAATGGAGGGGCAATGCATAGAATTGATGAGCATCCTATTTTATCGCCAGATAAGGATCAGAAAGAAGTTCGGTTTTATTTTAATGATAAAGAATTATTTGGATACGAAGGGGAAGTCGTATCGTCAGCATTGATAGCAAACGGGATCAAAGAGTTTGCAATTCATAAAAAAAACGATTCCCCAAAAGGAATTTACTGCGCCAATGGCCAATGTTCACACTGTACTGTAATTATTGACGGTATCCCACAAAAATCCTGTATTACACCCTTGCAGGAAGACATGCATATTCAAACCCTGAAGCATCTGCCGGAATTGCCGGAAGACGATCATCCTTTCGAGCATTTTGAAAGACGAGAGTTCAAATGCGATGTTCTGGTTGTTGGTGGCGGTCCTTCCGGGCTGACCTCTGCAATTGAATTGGCTGAACTGGGATTTTCCGTCATCATTGTTGATGATAAAGAACAGTTGGGTGGAAAACTGCTGTTGCAGACCCATAAATTTTTTGGTTCTATTGAAGATTGCTATGCCGGTACCCGCGGGATTGACATCGGCCACATTCTGGAAGACAAAGTGCGGAAACACGAAAATATTCGTATTTTTACCGGGTCCTCTGTGGTTGGTGTTTACAAAGACCAGAAAGCCGGTATTTTTGTTAACCAGGAACATTATGCAATCGTAATTTTTGACGGACTGATTGTATCCGCCGGTGCCCGGGAAAAATCCCTGGTGTTTCCGGGAAATGATCTGCCGGGTGTCTATGGCGCCGGTGCTTTTCAAACCATGGTCAATCGTGATCTGGTGAAATCCTCGGACAGAATTTTTATTATCGGTAGTGGCAATGTTGGGCTAATCGCCGCCTACCATGCTTTGCAAGCCGGTATTCATACCGTTGGGATCTGTGATATTCTGGATCAACCCTCGGGGTACAAAGTTCACGCTGACAAAATAAAACGGATGGGAGTTCCGCTTTACCTGAATCATACAGTACTCTCGGCGGAAGGGGATGGCGAGGTAGAAAAAGTTACTATTGCTGAAGTGGATGAAACCTTCAAACCGATACTGGAGACAGCAAAAACCTTTAAGGTTGATACATTATTGATAGCCGTAGGACTTGCACCGGTAGATGAATTTTATGATATGGCGAAAAATTTTGGATTCAAGGTTGTTAAGGCCGGAGATTCCCGTGAAATCGCGGAAGCCTCCTCAGCCATGTTCGGTGGTCGAATCGCCGGCCTGGAAATGGCACAATTGCTTGGAAAAGAGGTAACAATCGATGCTACCTATCACGAAAAAGCAGAAATTCTCAAAAGCCGTCCCGGAAAAGTCTATGATCTTCCCGAGGTTAAATTAACCGAAAACTTCCAGCCCATTATCCGCTGCGATCAGGAAATTCCCTGTAATCCCTGCACCGCTGTTTGTCCGGTCAACGCCATCGAATTGAAAGAAAATCTGGGCAATATCATGGATATTCCGATCTACAGGGATAATTGTACCGGCTGTGGCCTTTGTGTCGCCATATGCCCCGGATTAGCCATTACTCTGGCGAAAAAAGTCAATGAAACCGAAGCCGATGTTGTCATTCCCTATGAATATATACCGGCCTTCAAAAAGGGCGACAAGATACCCTTATCAGACAAGGAAGGCAATTATTTGGGCGATGGTGAAGTAAAAAAAATCAGGATGCTGAAAAAATATAAAACTCATCTCATTACCACCCGCGTCAAAGCGGAACTCGGTAGCAAAGTGGCTGGAATCATCGTGCAGCCCAAAGCAATATCAAGGCCTTTGAAAAACGCTAAGTATTCCTATATTCCGGAAAATGGCATGGTCTGTCAATGTGAAAAGATCACGGTCAAAGAACTGGTGGATTATATTAAAGAACATAATGTACGTGATATTAATCAATTGAAACCCTT
>CAYTLS010000396.1:0-3465 GCA_964438745.1 uncultured bacterium | reverse complement strand
CGTCTTTACAGGCGTAATACTTTCCCATGACACAATGGCGGCACTGGCCATGTCCGCAATACATTTTCTTTTCCATGGAAAGATAGATGTCCTTATCCGCATAGCCGTATTTTAAAAGGTCCATGGTGCCGAATTTCATCATGATCGGCGGGCCACAAACCACAGCGGGATTATCTTTGGGGTCAATATCAATTTTGTCCAGCAATTTAGTGATCAGACAGGTCTCACCGCACCACTCTTCCCCTTCGGGAACTTTGTCCACGGCAGAAATGATATTGACTTTGTCGATTTTTTTCCATTCCTCGATAGCATCTTTGAAGATCATATCATTAGGGGTTCGCGCCCCGGTCAGAAAAGTAATACTCTTGTACTTATCCACCTGGTGAACCAGTGAGAGAAACAACGATCGCGTGGGCGCTAGTCCGACACCACCACCCATGATCAAAACATCTTTCCCCTGCCAGTCATCAATAGGATAATTGGTGCCAAAAGGTCCACGCAGACCCACCCGGTCTCCCACCTGGATTTTATGAATATGCTCCGTCACAAACCCGGCTTTCATGATCGTGAATTCCAGCACGTCATCATCAAACTGAGACGATGACGGCGTAAACGGACCTTCACCAATATCCGGTACACTCACCTCGGCAAACTGCCCGGTCAAAAACTTGAAGTCCTCTTCCGGATCAACCCGCAAGGTGCGGATCAACGGCGATTCATCCACCACTTTTGTGACTTTTGCAGCAATGGTTTTAAAAGCATTTTTTTCACACATTTATTATTCTCCTGATAATATTTTAGTCCACAAATTGAGCGAATAGTTTTTTTAGGCGATCAGACCCTCACAACAAAAGTATTCGTAATACTCGTGCAATTCATGGACATTATTCCCCTACCCTGCCGCGGCCATATTTTTGATCACTTCACGAATATCAATTTCCGCAACACAGGCGTCCGCGCAACGACCACAGCCCTGGCATCCCAGTAATTCAAACTGCTTTTTCATATAATCAAACTTACAAAGATAACGGTTACGAAAGCGCTGGTACATGTGGGGCCTGGGCGAATCACCACCGGCCACCATTGCGTATCCATTGATCTGACAGGAGTCCGTCGACCGGACTTTTGTGAATTTTTCAGCTTTGGTTTCATCATTGACAATGATGCAGTAGCAGGTGCAACAACTGTTGGTACAGGCGCCACAGCCGATACATTCTTTCGATTCCTTCTGCCACAGTTCCATAGGATATTTACGAAGATCTTTGTAATCCTTCAGGGTGTAGGCTTTGTTATGGTCGGCCACTTTTTGTTTCATGCTTTCCCGTTGCGATTTGCGCAACTCTTTGAGCCGTTCCGAAGCCGGTTCAATATTCACATGTTTTTTGAGAATGGTCAGCAATTCCTCGCCTTTTTCACTGCCGGTATTCAGGATATAATAGTCTTCCACCTGCGCCATATTAATGTCATATCCTTTTTCCGACCAGGGCTGTCCTTTTAACACGGTGCAATGGCAGGAATCACCGAATTCCCGGCAATCCGTGCTGATGATATAACTGTTATCCCGCCAGTACTTGTAATCCGGATCAATAAAGTCCTCATTGACCAGTGCTTTATCCACCAGGCGCAAGGAATTCAGATCACACCCTTTGACGCCAACAATCAATCGCTTTGCCGGTTTTTTGTCGTAAGGATAGACCGTCATACGAGGCTGATAAAAAAGCATTCGCAGAGGCTCTACCGTTCGGTAACTATTGAGCACCACATCATCGGCTTTGCTGATCTCAACAAAATACTTGTGATCTTTGTCTTCCAGTGGTTTGACGGGAACAATTACCTGGTCAATACCTTCCGGCATATTTTCTTTGCAACTGTTCAAAAAATCTTCAAAATCTTTTACTTTGACGAGCATTTCATTCCTCCGCCCGATTAATATTATTTTTCTTTATCTTTTAATGCCTTGATTGTATCCAGCATTTTTTCCATTTCACCGGATTTGTCGAAAAAATAATCAGCCCCTTTTTCATAGGCTTTTTCCCGGTATTGGTGATAGGGATAATTGGTAAATATGATCACTTTTATGTTAGGATTGGATTTTTTGACTTCTTCCAGCACGTGAATGCCACCATCCCCCGGCATCTTGATATCAACAATCGCCACATCGGGTTTTTTAGACAGGATTATGGCTATTGCGTCATCAGTATCTTCAGCCTCACCAATGATGGTAACGCCACCGATATCAACCAGATTTTCTGATAAATGGTCAATTAATACTTTTGAGTCATCTGCAATTACTATTTTCATTAATATACCAGAAGTAAATTTGTTGCGTAACTTGTTATGAAGTTCGCGCTTAATGGTAAGGATTGTAAATCAGACAAAGGCGTTTTGTAAAATCAGATGTTTTTACCTCTGGCATAGGTGTTTGTCTGATAATTGGATGTAATCTTGTGATTTTTATAAATGAATTAGAAACAGATTAATAAAATAAAATGTTTGTATTTACACTGGAGTTTGGAATTGTATTTCGCCAATGATATCTTCAACATTCGCTTGCAGAATTGTATTCATCTTATTTTACAAACAACCGCCTGGATGAAAAATTAGAATCCGATGTGATATTCATTCCCAGCTTACGCAGCCCGGCTTCATCACCGGGTGTCGGCATGTGTGTGAGATGAACCTCGCAGCCGCTCAATTCTTTCAGTTTCTCCACCGCCATTTGGGCCGATGGATTTAGAACAGCACTGATGCTCAGGGCAATCATGGTTTCATCCAGGTCCAGACTGATTTGTTTACGATTTAAAATATTGGTTTTCAAGGACGTAATGGAGTCGATCACATTGATCGGGATCAGATCCACTGCCTTGGGAATGTTGGTCAGATGTTTGACAGAATTCAGGATCAATGCTGAAGCGGCGTGCATCAACTTTGAATTTTCACCGGTAATAATGGTGCCGTCTGCCAGTTCAATCGCAGCGCCGCAGAAAATGCCTTCATTGCCTTTGCCTTTTGTCTGGGCCGATTCCGAAGCTTTGCGGGCAGGCAGCACAACCTTTCGATTCTGAACATTTGCACCGCAATTACTGAGGATCAGTTGGGCATGTTCCAGAATATCCTTTTCCACCAGTCCCATGGCATATTCACAGGCACACCGAAAATAACGGCGAATGATCTCCTGCTTGGCGGCCTCCTGGACGACTTCATCATCAACAATACCAAAACCAGCGCGATTGACCCCCATGTCCGTGGGTGATTTATAAAAGGATTCCTCACCGGTAATTTTTTCAATGATCCGTTTCAGCAGCGGAAAGGCTTCAATATCACGGTTATAATTGACGGTTTTTTCACCATAGGCTTCGAGGTGGTGATGATCGATGAGATTAACATCTTTCAGGTCAACGGTGGCCGCTTCATAGGCTATATTTACCTTGTGTTTGAGTGGTAAATTCCAGATGGGAAAGGTCT
>CAYTLS010000395.1:0-3518 GCA_964438745.1 uncultured bacterium | reverse complement strand
GGTTTCATCCGGCTTGATCTTACCGGTGCGGCAATAATGTAATAGGCCCGAAGCGGCCTTTCCTGTATAAACATAATCCAGGAAAACACCCTCTTTACGGGCAAAAAGATCGACAGCCTCTACACAGGCCGCTGTTCGTTTTCCATATCCCGCGCCCACATAGGCGGCATCAGTAAAAATTTTATCCTTATTAATGGTAACCCCGAGTTTTTTACCGGCAGCTGAGGCCAATTCATATACATCTTCTTTTAATTCTTTTGCCGGTGTATCGACACTGATACCATGAATTTCACCTTGCCAGCCGGTGATCGCCTGTCCCAGCACCAGGCCGGCCTGGGTTCCGGCTGAGGATGAGGCGTGAAATAGTTTATCGATTTTAATATTATTTTGGTGGGCATCTTTCAGGATTTCTTCAAATCCCAACGCATATCCGAAAGTGCCGACGGGAGTGGAGCCGCCGGGAGGCAGAAAGTAGACATTCCGGCCTTTTTTCCGGAGGTCATGTTCAATCTGTAGCGCATAATCCATACGTTCAAAAGAATCACTGGTATCAATATGATGAATTGTCGCCCCCAGCATCTGGTCAATCCGCAGATTACCGGTTGAAATTTCCGGTTTCTTTCCATTTAATATCAACTGGACATCAAAGCCATATTTCGTACCGATTCCTGATAAAATCCGGCAGAAATTGGACTGATTGGCGCCGATACCGATCACTGTGTCACAGCCTTGTTGCAAGGCATCGGGCACCAGAAAATCGAATTTTCTCGTTTTGTTGCCACCGAGCGCAAACCCTGTCAGGTCATCCCGCTTGATGTAGATATTACAGCCGGTTATTCTGGAAATAATATCTAGCCGGTGGAAAGGTGTTGGTGTCAGCGATATTCTTTTTTGGGGTATTTTGGCTAATAATTGTTCTACAGTTGTCATCTTCAATTTCCTGTCTTCCTCATAAAAAAATGCCCGATGGTCATGGGATATTCTTACACCGGGCGATTGATGGGTTTATATTTTTTTAATACCAATTCCCGGGCGGTCAGGAATAATCAGCTTCCCCTTTTTAACCAGGACGCCTTCATAAGGATCATTGCTGATCAACAGGTTGCCATCCAGATCAGCCCAGTCGATTGCCGGTGATAATTGCGCGGCTGCGGAAATAGAGCAGGAAGTGGCGGTCATGCATCCCATTAAAATTTTCATGTCAAAACTTTTGGCAAGGGTAATCATTTTATGGGCTTCGCGCATACCGGTGGCTTTCATCAATTTGATATTAATGCCGTTATAAATGCCTTTGGCTGCCAGGACGTCGGGAATTCTGTGAATGGATTCATCGGCAACAATTGGCAAGGGACTGTTTTCTGTCAGCCAGGCAATATCATCAACCTGTTTTTTCGGCATGGGCTGTTCGACAAAGCTGACATTCTGGTCTTCCAGCCAATGGACCATATCCAATGCTTCATGTTTATCTTTCCAGCCACCGTTTACATCTACATAGAGTTCTTTCTCCGGTGATATAGCACGGACATTTTCGATCATCTCCTTGTCATTTCCGCCGCCTAATTTAACTTTCAAAACCTGATATGGCGCTGCTTCTTTGGTTTTTAATTGTACAACATTGGGTTCATCAATACCGATCGTAAAGGAGGTGTGAGGCGCTTTGGTTCTGTCATAGCCCCAGATTCTGTACCATGGGTGTCCCATCAGCTTTCCGACCAGATCATGTAAGGCGATATCGATTGGAGCCTTGGCAAAATGATTCCCTTCATCCAGGTTGTCAACATAATCCAGAATTTTTTCCATTTCAAAGGGATCTTTAAACTGAGCCAAATCCAGTTTCTTATAAAATTTTGCAGCTGATTCCGGATTTTCCGGATAATAGGGAGGCATGGCTGCTTCGCCATAACCGGTAATTCCGTTGTAATGGATTTGAACCTGCATATCCGGAGTTGTGGTTCGTGAATTTTTGGCTACTGTGAAAACATGTTTTAGTTTAAGTTCATATTTTTGAAAGGTTAATTTCATTTTACCGTCACCTTTATTTATATTTGCACTTTTTGATGTGTCATTGCAGCCTACTGCGCCAAGCATTGTTGCTGATGATGCCAGTACCCCGGCCTTTTTGATAAAATCGCGTCTCTTGTTGTTCATTGCTTCCCCTCGTTAGTTATAAAATTTATTGTTGGTGATTTTGGTAATGCCAAAGGATTCTTCCGCACCGATGATACGGCGTACCTTACGGAGTGTTTTTGCCCGGTATTCACTATAGTTATCAGCATTTTTATCAAAGCTGTTGATCCTGACCCGGCCGGCTTCATGGATAAATTCCATGTTCCCAATATATATACCCACGTGGGTTATTCTTTCACCACCACCAAAAAACAATAAATCTCCTTTTTGTAATTCTTTATAATTATTAGCCGTTGGCACTTCGATACCATATAAAACCTGTTGTGAGGCATCGCGCTGTAGAATTATACCGTGCATGAAATAGAGGGTCTTGGTGAATCCTGAACAGTCCATGGCTTTGAAAGATGTACCGCCCCACAAATAGGGGATACCCATGAATTTTTTTGCCATGGCGACGAGATTTTCGCCGGTTAATTCGATATTCTGTTCCCATTCGTCCATGGGTTTCGCCTGAGTTTTTAATACATATCCCTGGCGACCGTCGGGTAAAAGAACCGCGTAAAAATTACCATCGCTTTCCCGGTATTGGTACATATTGCCCAGCACGGCGTCAGAAACCACATCACCATCCCGATTTTGATCCGCATAGACAAAACCGGTAAAATCGGTAAAAATGACCTTTGGACTCTCAGTCCAGGCGCGGAATTCTTTTTCCTTCATCGAATGTACACCGGAGCCATCAACCCAACCCATATATGAATCAGGTGTTTGTATTCTGTACCAACTGCCACGTTTATCAAAAATCTTGACCGGCATACCCATAATTCCCTGGGTAACCATATCAGCGCCATGCCTGTGCGTGCTGCGCATATTAGCGGCCGACAGGTTAATTACGCCATACCGTTTTTTGAGGGATTCTTCAGGTAATAATGTTGGATAAACCAAATCAATTCGATTTTGAGTTAATTCATTATAAACATCTTTGTTTGAGGTTCTGATAAAAACTGAATCAGCTTTTTCATCAATATCAAATATTTCCAGGCGAGAGTCAGATATGAAATCTTCACCCATTTGTTCGAGTTTTGAAATAAGGTCAGAATTTTCTGTTTGGCAGGAAAATAGTCCAAATAAGAGTATAATAAATAATAAGTTTCGTTTGGAAAATTTCATGTTTCAGCCCCTTTATTTTTAATTAATTAGTAAAGTGTATAAACAAACTTAAAATAAAACAATCCGAACAACTTTTCAACAAAAATTTCCTGAATTTTAGTCTGATAATGCAAAATGGGATATTCTATTAAAAATCTTCATTTATTAGAGGTAAATTTATATATTAAGTATACATGGTTTTGTATCCTGACAATTATTTTTGATAAGGAATTATATGAGAA
>CAYTLS010000394.1:0-3520 GCA_964438745.1 uncultured bacterium | reverse complement strand
TGCATCCTTGTACGGTTGCAGTATAATCAACAAAACTACTATGTAAAAAAAATGTTTCTGAAATATAAGACAGTTATGGTATTTCGGCGTTATTGATCGATTGAAGGATTTCTTAAATATCAGAACTCCTTTTCTACTACACTTAATATGAGCGGGTTATATTAATTTCTGTGATGTAAATGTAATGCGGATTTTTTCTTTTTAGCGCTTGGTACACCTATTGACAATGATAGGTCAGGATTAGTGGCAGGGGACATACAATTCTCTTAATCATTAATCGGAAAAAATGTAAACGAGGTCTAAAAAAGGAGGAACTATGACAAGAAATGTCATTTTATGGTTATTAACCATTTTACTGCCCTTTGTACTGTTTGCTGGTACAACCGGGAAGATCGCAGGAATCGTGACAGATAAAGAAACCGGAGAACCATTACCGGGAGTAAATATTGTTGTTACAGGAAATGGAATTAATACAGGTGCCGCAACCAACATGGACGGTTACTATTCAATCCTGAACGTGCCGGTAGGGGATTACACTCTGAAAGCATCCTATATGGGTAAAAAAACCATTATAATGAAGAATCTTCATGTATCTTTGGACTTAACAACTGAAGTTAACCTGGAGATGGAACGAAGTGCATTGGATATGGAAGAGGTTCTGGTAACAGCCCATCGAAAAATAATCAGAAAAGATGAGACCAACACTAATGTGATTAAGACTGCTGAAGATATTTCCAATCTTCCTGTCAGAGGAATGCAGGAAATCGCAGCCGCTACCGCTGGTGTGGTAAAAACGGCTAACTCCAATGATATGAATATTCGTGGAGGCCGCGCTGCTGAAACTGCGGTTTATATTGATGGAGTACTGGTCAACGATCCTTATAATAGTGCTGTTAGATTGTATCTGCCAAATGAAGCCATTGAGGAAATGAGTGTTCAGACTGGTGGTTTCAACGCTGAGTATGGAGATGCTATGTCCGGAATCGTAGCCCTGACAACCAATGTCGGTTCAAAAGAATACAGAACCTCTTTATCTTTTGACACCGATGAATTTTTGAGTGCCGATGAAAAGATCCTGGGCGCTTATTCTTACGGACACAATGAATATGTGGCGACATTGAGCGGACCTATTATTCCCGGCAAAAACCACACCTTCTTTGTCAGTGGCACACGTCAATATCAGGCTGACTGGACACCATCCTATGGATGGGCGGAGAATCCTTACCGTCTGGAATCCAAAACCTTTGATCAGATGTTCACTTATGATAATGAGTTTGACACTATCCGTATTGCTTATAATGATGAGATGGGACAAATGGATACATCGCTGATGACTTATACTGAACGGGATACTTTGGATCTGGGAACCCATAAGTATAATTTTAATGCCAGAATACCGGGCAATTTTAATAGTGTCTGGGCCTGGAACGGTAAATTTAAGGTGCAATTTACAGACAATATGGCCTTAAAGACAGGATTTGCCAAAACAGTCCGTGAATTTTCTTCAGATCCATACAATGATGATGCAATGCACAGACAGTATTTTTTCAACCAGGCCCATGCACCTACAATTTCTAACAATACTTTATCACTAAATACGACATTAACCCATACAATTTCCAATACTACGTTTTATGATTTTCGCTTAAAATACTTTGATACTGAGAGGAAACATTATGACAGAAAATTTGGTGATGATCTGGAAAAATATGGCAGTGCTGCAGAACAACCCTATCCGGAACAAAATATTTTCTATGTAGGTGATCCGGAATTGGAAGATTTATATAATGAAAGATATTACCGTGGCAAGAACACTTTTGACGGAACCCGTTTCAATGGAACGCTGGAACCGGATTTTTTTGCACCCGGTGTACCTTTTGATGATTATTTTAAAAACAGAACATCTTATTGGGCCATTGATTTTGATATGACGCATCAATATGGTAAAAATCATACTTTTAAAACCGGTTTTGAATATAAGTACCATACTTTGCGTGAATATCGTGCGCTGGATCCCGAAAGTTATGCCAAAGAATATGGTACGGAACTGGAAAAATATCAATCGACTGATGTTCGATTCTATGGGTATGATATTGATGGCAAGGAAGTTGGCGACGGAAAAAGTTTTCTTGATAATGTTGTGCGGGATGAGGCTGGCAATCCCATTTCAGGCTTTAATGAACAGGAACCTTATCATCCAATCATTATCAGTGGATATTTTCAGGATAAAATCGAGTATGAGAACATAATTGTGAATGCAGGTCTTCGTTATGACAGGATTGACCCTAATGCCTGGATGTTCAAAGAGATTGATAAACGTGTTGATGAAGATGGCAACTATATTCCAGGTAGTGGAATGTTCGGTGGTAATGGCCAGTTTGATAAGGAAGATACAAAACCTTCCGAAGCCTATGACTTCATCAGTCCGCGTTTGGGTTTATCATTTCCGATCACTGAAAGTACTGTGTTTCATACACAATATGGCATTTTCTATCAAGCACCGCAATTACGGGATCTTTATCTGAGCCCTTTTTATCTGAACACTTATGTTTCCAGTGGTGGCTATTTTACAACCATTGACAATCCTAATCTTAGACCGCCAAAAACGACTTCGTATGAGATCGGCTTTAAACAGATGCTGGGACAGAATGCATCATTGCAGTTAACCACTTTCTTCAAAGAAACCGAAGATCTGATCCTGGTATTTCCGCATTTGACTGACGCGACTGAAATTGCTTTTACTGATAATGGAGATTTTGGTACAATCAAGGGTTTTGATGTAATCTTTAACATGCGCAGATTTAACAACCTTTCCATTAATGCAAATTATGAATTTCAGATTGCCAAGGGAACCGGCTCCAATGCTGGGTCAAATTTTGATATTGCCTGGCAGGATGGCTCCAAAGATGGCAATTTTCCAAAATTTGCCATGCCCCTTGATTTTGAACAGCGACATCGGGGTAGTATCATTCTGGATTACCGATATGGATCCGATGAGGCGCCGATAAACCTGCTGAACAATGCCGGTGTTAATATGATGTTTTCATTCAATTCAGGTAATCCCTACACCTTAGCTAAGGTTGCCAATACACAGCCTTTTGGCGGGGAAAATGATAACGAGGGTATTTCCGAAACACCACTCTCAGCTGTAGGCGCGGAACGTACCCCTTGGATGCACCAGGTTGATCTGAAAGTTGATAAGCGATTTGCTTTCGGCCCGATAAAAATGACAGCCTATGTAACAGTCCTGAATCTGATGAATAAAGAAAACGTGAAAAATGTATACATAACAACAGGGACACCGAACAATACCGGTTATCTGGGTACTAATCCCGGCAAAGTATACTGGAACAATCTAACAGAAGTCCAAAAGAAACAGTACAAAATGAGAGCATGGGATTACAGTAATTATGCAACTCCAAGACAAATTCGACTTGGCTTGCGTCTGGAATTATAACGAATGTTCAATTTTGGATTGGAGGAGAATTTATGAGAAAAATTATAGTATATACCTTATTAA
>CAYTLS010000393.1:0-3520 GCA_964438745.1 uncultured bacterium | reverse complement strand
AAAAAGGATACGGATAAAAAGGATGATAATGATAGAGATGTAAGAGATTTTACATAATTTATTTTTGAAATATAAAAAAAAGCGCCTGGATCATCAATCAAGCGCTTTTTTTTATATCTGTTTTAGATTACAGATTATTCTTTTTTATGATGCCTTTCGTCATTACCATCTTGATGTTGAAATCTTTATCAAAAACAGTAATATCAGCGGATTTTCCGGGAATTATATAGCCTTTATCAAATTGTCTGCTAATAACAGTTGCCGGATTACAGGCAGCCATTCGCAGGGCGTCTTCCATTGAAACGCCAATTTCATTCAAGTATTTGACACCCTTTATCATAGTAAGCGAGGAACCGGCGATTGTGTCATCACCTTTCTTCTTAAACAAGCCGTTACTGAAATAAACCTCTTCGCCATTGGCCATTAATTTACCCGTCGTTTGACAGGTGGGCCGCAGGGCATCTGTTACCATTACAATTTTATGGATCGGTTTCACCCGTAGCAATAATTTTATGATCGCGGGATGAACATGATGACCATCGGCAATAACTTCACAACTGACATTGGGATGGATCATAATACCACCCACTACACCAGGGTCACGGTGATGTAATCGCCGCATAGCATTAAAAAAGTGTGTGGAATGCAGAATACCCGCTTGCATACCTTCTACCATGTGTTCATAAGTCGCATCAGAGTGACCGGCTGACAAGACGATTCCCTGTTTGGTTCCGTAAAGTGCCAGTTCACGCATGTTTTTTAATTCCGGCGCAACCGTCATAATCGCGATTTTCCCATCGGAAGTTTCATAATATTTTTTCATCAGGTCAAGATTAACTTCCTGCATATATTGCTGATCCAGCGCCCCATGTTTATCTCTTGATACAAAGGGTCCTTCCAGATGATGTCCCAGCACTTCCGCGCCAGGTTCATTTTCCATGGCATCGGATATTGCTTTTATACCAGTCAAAAAATCATCCTCTTGCTGGGGATACATCGTGGGACAAAAGGAAGTTACGCCATGCTCAATCAAGGCTTCTGACATCCCGTGAATTGCATCTGCAGAATTGTCACTGGTATCATAGCCTTTAATACCGTGTATATGTGTATCAATAAAACCGGGCGATACAACGGCGCCGTTTACATCGTACACCTCAGCATCTTTGGGTATTTCTTTGCTTGTAAACCGGTCATTGGAGATGACATCTTCAATTTTACCATCTTTGATAATGACAGTATTGTTTTCAAGCAGGGCCACACCTGTAAAAATTTTCCCATTATAGAGTATAATTGTATTCATTATTTTTTAATTTCCTTCTTAATATTTCATTTTTTTTCTAACTGTGTAAAGTTATTCAGTATTTTATTCTTTTGCAACCCATTATTTTTTTTGACAGCTTGGTAAAATTATGAAAATTTTTTCATAAATTACCACTGCTGATCCATAATTAATGAAATCTTAACAAACAATGACTTTATTCAAAAAGCAGTATTTTCCAATATTTTTTTACGGTGCACTTTCAATTACAATTCAGTTGAATTTTATCAAAATTATCAGTTTTGTCTGCTCCGGCAATGAAATTTCTATCAGTATTGTCTTGGGACATTGGTTGATATTGACGGCGTTAGGCAGTTTTATCTATGGAAAATATCATCACAAATTCTCTCTTAATCTATTTTTTGTATTTCTCTCATACACCACACTTTCGGTTCTTTTTTACTGGTTTCTCTATTATTTACGTCACATCATGGGTATTGATAACTTTGTTCTATTAAGTAATGATACTGTTTTTTTCATCTCGTTACTTTTTCTGGCTGTTCCGGTCTTTATGAATGGTTTTATGTTTCCATTAATCACGGCAGCCATTTACAATCGCCATAAGAATATTCGCATTAATTATGTATATGGTTGGGAATTAATAGGCGCAGCTCTTGGAAGCCTGTTGTTTGCTCTTTGTCTCAAGTACACGGAAAGTACTTATCAATATTTTATTATTGTAACTATTTTTGCAGTACCCGGGATGAAGACATTATCCGCTGGCAGGGGCCAATGGCTCCTGGCGGCAATTTTTATGATTTTATTAGGCAGCACTCTTATTTTTGAATCCAATATATCTAAAGGCTATTACAACAAATATGAACTGACGGCAAAATCAGAAACGCCAACAGGGATTATTACTCAACTAAGTCAAGAAAATAACAATTCCGTTTATGTAGATAATATTTTTATTCATAGCAATGAAAATCTATCGGTCAATGAAGAAATAGTACATTTTGCATGTTCAATGCATGGTTCTCCCAGAAATCTGCTGATTATCGGCCCCGCCAATCCTCTACTGTTAAATGAAATTAATAAGTATAAAACCATTGAACACATCTGTCATATCAGCAGTAGCAAGACCCTTCACAAAGAATTATTCGCCCAGGACACAATAGTTGAATATGATTTTACGATCAATCATATTTTCGATGATCCATATAAAAGAATCCAAAGGATACACAAAGATTTTGATGTTATTTTACTGACCATACCGGAACCCACAAATTTAAAATACAACCGCTATTATACGTCTGAATTTTTCCAAATAATTTCACAGAACATGTCCCCAAAATCCCTGTTGGATATTAGATTGCAGGGTGGAGAAACCTATCTTTCCGGGGATAGGATCAAATTGCTGAATGTAATTCAAAATACAATCAAAAAGAACTTTCCAACACTCATTTTGATACCCGGCGAGACAATTCATTTTATTGGTAAAAACAATGACACGGATTATGATATTTCATCTTTTACTGTTGTACCGGGAAATACACAATATATTAATTCCCATTACCTTCGTGACAGGTTGTCGCCTTTCAAAATAGACTTTCTGATGAGTAATCTGGAAAAATTTCCCACACAGAAAATAAATTCATTGTTCAAGCCAAGGGGATATTTTTATTCAACCTTACTGCAAGATTTACAAACCAAGGGGTTCATTAGCAAAATTTACCGGGAATTGGTAAAAATTCCGGTGGCTTATATCTATCTGATTATTTTTATATTTACCATACCGCTACTTTTCATAAAAAAGGAAATCAAGCGCCTCAAATACAACATGATTTTTTTCGGACTATTTGTGATGAGCCAGGAATCTATTCTTATTCTGCTTTATCAAACCATTGCCGGCGCAGTTTACTTGCGAACCGCTGTTATTATCTTTTTATTCATGACCGGCGCCGGTATCAGCTCCCTTTTCTATAATCGGTTCCAACTCAATCTGATCAGTATATTTGTGCTATGTAACCTGATCAATACCATGACTATTTTAATCCTGTTTTTCAATCATCTGGTATTCTTAATTAACCTTGGCATTCTGGCAACAGGGTTTGTCAGCGGGCAGGTATTTCCTTTATTAATGAAACAATATAAACAAGACAAATTAATCACAGGAACGGGAAAGATCTACGCCTATGATATTCTGGGGGGAAGTTTAGGATTGTATTTAATTTCTATCTTAATCATTCCGGTATGGGGCTT